>JAUWGC010000058.1 GCA_030606625.1 Bacteroidales bacterium
TAGCTGCAGCATTCTCATGCAGGACCTGTAATTCTATGGAGTGAACCCCTTTGTTTTCAAACCATTTTTCCAAATTGTTCAATAATTGTCTTCCTACTTTGGACATCCTGTAGGATGGCTGAACATAAATATGAGTTACAACTCCCACCTTTTTGTTTCCGAGGTAATCGGGTGTAATACTGATGGCACCATGGGCAAAACCTATCAGCCGGTCGTTTTTCAGGGCAACTTCAAGGATACCAAACCTGTTCAGGTTTTTCTTAATGGAGTTCATCCATTTTTTGACCCCAGCCGTATCAAGTGGGATCATTAATCCAAGTTCCGTCATCTGTTCATACATCTCCAGGAATAATATATCTACCTGGTATAGGATTATGTCATCCGTATTAATAATTTCCCTGTATGTCAATTCATTCATTACCGTATAGTTTTACCAATCCTTTGGTCTTGCCTAAGGGTTAACGCCAGTTCAAAAAAAGGTCAATAACGCCGGAAATGGTCGTAAATAATTCATCTTCCTTTACCGATTCAAAATCAATTTCCATCCCGAACCGCTCCTCCATATCACCAATCAGATTGACAAACGCCATGGAGTCCAGCAAGCCACTTTTAACAAGGTCAAAATCTCCTTTTAATTCGTTCCTTGATAAACCATATATCTTCAGCCTGTTTTCCAGTCGTTCCAGTAAAAATTCTTTTATTTCCTTATCGTTCATAACATTTCTGATAATCTTTTTCTGTCAATCTTTCCATTCTCATTAAGTGGCAAACTTTCCATAATGATTATTTTCCCGGGCAACATGTACCAGGGCAGATGTTTCCTGCAAAATTCCATGATCTTTTCTTCAGAAAGAACATCTTCAGTTTTCTCAATAAAGGAAACCAGTGTTTTTGTTTCCCCGCCATCATGTTCACAATCCACAGTAGCCACCACTTCTGACCGGGTAGCTTTTCTAATGATCTCATCTATTTCCAGCAAATTAACTCTGTATCCACTGATCTTCACTTCATTATCCTGTCTCCCCAGGAAAAACAAATCATGTTCATTATCTCCTGTAACCAGATCACCGGTATTATACCACCAATTATTATTGTTCTTTTTTAAGCTCTTAAAATATTTTTTAGTATTTTCTTCATCCCGGAAATATCCTGAAATCACCTGGCTGCCGCTAAGATGCAGGAAACCTTTTTTTTCCGTGCCGAGTACCCGGTCCTGGTCATCTGCAATACAGTAATCCTGTGTTTCAAATATCTTTCCAATGGAAACGATACCATTTTTAACTTTATTTTCCTTTATATCCTGTTTCCACTCATAGGCACTTATGGCAATGGTTGTTTCCGTTGGCCCATATAAATTTATGACTGCGGAATCCGGAGCTGCTTTTTGCCAGGCAGATGCTGTCTTTTCAAGCAAAGGTTCCCCGCAAAAGAAACTGTATTTCAGGTTTTCAAAATTTCCTGCCCGCAGAAGATGCATTTTAGACATCATCACAGCCACCGACGGCACTGAGAACCAAACTGTCAATCTCTGATCCCTGATATATTTAGACATAGCAAATGTGGCATCTGCAGAAGGGATACAAAGGCAGCCACCACTTAGCCAGGATACAAACAGGTCGTGCATACTAAGGTCAAATGTAAGATCAAATGTCTGGGAAAACCTGTCCTTTTCATTGAGATCAAATCTTTTTAAAATATAATCCAGGTAGGAAGTAATATTTTCATTATTTACCGGCACTCCTTTGGGCTGCCCGGTAGTTCCGGATGTAAACAGCAGGTAAGCCATTTGTTCCGGTTGGCTTTTTATCAGAGGCAGGGAAGTATTATTCAGATCACCGGCAAAGAATACAGTATGTTTATCCTGTTCAAATTGTAATTGTTCTTCCGGGCTAACATCAGGAAGAATAATGAAGAGCATTTGCCGCGAAGTTTTTATTAATGCTTTAAGATGTTCCAGGCCTTCTCTGCCTGCAATGATCGTGTTACAACCGGATTTTTCAAGCTGCCAGGCATTCCGGTGCACCGGGAAGCGGGGATTGAGCGGCATATAGGCCTTTGATGCCATCAATGCTCCCAGGATACCTGAGTATGCAGTATAGCTTTTCGAAGCTAAAATTCCAACCGGTGCCTGGCTTTCCGGATTACAATCTAAAATGGCATTGGCAATTTTTGCAGACTGTTCCAATAATTCTCTGTAAGTAAATAATTGCCCGTTTAAATCGATAGCCGGTCTGGAATGATGCAATTCTGCATTATCAACAAACCTATGAATCAATATGTTATTTGCAGTGGTTTTCAATTTATCAATCCTTTGTTATTATCATTTCCAGCATCAGTGCATCAGCAAAATATTTGGTTGCCCAGTTTGGAAATGCAAAAGGTTCATATTTCCCCCATACGGGGTATGAACCGGGCATTGCCCCAAGGGTATCATTTGTTTCCCTGATCTCCCGGTTCTGAATATAGATCAACTGATAATTCATCAGGCGTGCAGCATCTAAAAAACGTTTTATTTTACTTTGCTGGTATAATTTCAACCAGATAATGCTCATTTGTGCACAGCCTGTGACGATCGTGTATTCAGACCCATTCCAGTTCGAGTCATGTCTTCCGTTCAAATATCCATTATCCATAAACTTTTCCATCAGCACTTCAGCAGGTTTCCTGGCAGCTAAATAATACTTTTGTTCATCCAGAAAAACTCCACAATCCAATAAACCATCAATGGTATAAGCGATTGTATGCAAAATGGGCTTATCATTATGTTTTACTGTATTGTCGCAATCCTCAAACCAACCATTTTTTAACTGTTTCGTATCCACAATCCAATCCAGGTTTTTCAAAGCATGATTGTAATATTTCTTATTACCCGAGGCTTTATATAGTTCAAGCAAGGGAAAATCAACATAGCTGTCATACACCCGGGCTTCATTCATCAAGGCATGGGTTTTCCAATAACCTTCCTGATTCTGAATTGCACACAGCCAATCTCCGGCACGTATAGCAGCATCCAGGAAAGCCTGATCCCCGGTATACCGGTAAACGGCAATCATTCCCCTGATCACCTGTGCCGTATTAAAAACAATTTCAGGTTTATTTTCATTCACCCGTCCGCCCTGCCATCCACCGCTTTCTTTTTGGATACCCACCAACCAATCAGCAGCAGACAGGCCTGATTTTATAATCTCTTCATTGCTTGTTGTATGGCCATAATTTAATAACGTTGGAATGATATAACCTGTTGTTTCCGGATAAGAATCAGACCATCTGTTTACAAGGTGATATGATCCTATGCCATTATCACACATCATTTTTTGTGCATGAACCAACCACCGGATGGCTTTTTCCAGTGAGATTTTCTTTGCTATATCATATGTTTGTATAGGAGTCCCATACCTGTCTTTGCGAAAGGAATAACGGCGGATATCATGCAAAAAAATATTTCGCTCTCCAAGAAATACCAGATGCATTAAATACCTGGAATATATAAACAGGCTCTTTAGCATTTCATTTGACTATCACGTATTAACAGCCATTTTTACCAGGGCTTCATAAGTTTGAAGTCCGTTTTTACCATCCTGGTCAACTGTCAAAGATTCATTATTCCAGAGTGAGATCAAAGTACCCCTGACCTTTTTCACTTCTTCAATGATTTCCCTGAAATCCTCTAATGTTTTATTATCAATACTCACAGGTACATCCAATACCGCAAACGGATGTATTCTGAGATTAGTTTTCACATCCATGTCCAAATCGTAAAAATTAAAGGAATCACATATACCAGCCCTGAAGCCGGGCAGGTTGACATATCCCATGGAATAGTCATCACTGATATCAAGATTTACCAGGTTCCTGTATGTCATAGGCATATTTAATACCAGAAAATGCTGTCTCGCCTTAGTGATTTCCTTGTTCAGTACCCTGGAAAGCCTTTCAAGTTCAACTTTAAGTAATTCATGATCCCTGATGGAAGAGTATGATATATGTATTCCAACTTCGCAATAATCTGCCAGAGATTTGATCAACACCTGGAATTTCCTGTTATTGACTGAAATATTCATATCATTATAACCATAATCGGCAAACAAGATAAAATAGATCGTATTCAGTTCATATTTTTTATGGATCTTAAGTTGCGACATATAAGTATCAATAGGATCATTGCTGAGTCCTAACATTACTCTTGTTCTGTCAATAATTTCCCGGAAATTAAATTCACCAATGGATTTGATGTATCCTCCGAGGCTTCGCACAAGCCCCCTGCATTTATATATATATGCTGCATTTACATCTATTGTGGGTAAAAATTTGTATTCTTTCTTTATCCTGGGAAGGGATGGATATTTTTCCCTGAGAAGATGGTATATTTTCAATGCCCAAATATTTACAACAGGTTTTTTCAGGAAGTCGTGTTGATATGCAATACTGTTCCTGGCCTGAAAACGTCCGTATTCATCACTTGCAAAAGGAAGATACTCTTCATATCTGGCAACCAGGTAAAAGCTGGCAGCAAACGGATCGAAAGGCATAAGGGAATTTTTATCATATACCGGGAATAATGCCGGTATCCCTTCAAAGTCAATAAATGACAATTCATGGCCTTTTATACCTCTTTCCAGTAAAAAGTCAGTGGCTTCAAAGAACAGGCTATCTTCAATGTACTGTTTTGAGTAATTAATCCTGGGGCCTTCATACGATCGATAAGATGCTTCATCCGTAGTAAATGACACATCCATTGCCAAGATATCCCTGAAGATAACAGAAAAGATATACTTGATACGGTTGGTGAGCCTCGGTGTATAAATCAACAGCATAGTGTGACAAAAATAATATAAAATACTATTCATATAAATTAACACCTGCAACATAGAAAAAATCAAAAAGTTTAGTACTTTTGGATAATTCCATACACCAATATTTAATTATCATTCATGGAGAATTTTATTGTTTCGGCCAGGAAGTACAGGCCTGCTACTTTTGATACGGTTATCGGGCAGAAATCCATCACAACGACTCTTAAGAATGCCATTAAACATGATCATCTTACACAAGCTTTTCTTTTTTGCGGCCCCAGAGGAATCGGCAAAACCACCTGTGCACGTATCCTGGCCAAAACGATCAATTGTGAGAATATTTCAGATAATATTGAACCCTGCAATCAATGTGAATCCTGTATTTCTTTCAATAAATCTGCTTCATTTAATATTCTTGAACTGGATGCAGCATCCAACAATTCAGTTGATGATATCCGGAGCCTGGCCGAACAGGTCAGGATACCCCCGCAAGTCGGGAAATACAAAGTATATATAATTGATGAAGTGCACATGCTTTCACAGCAAGCATTTAATGCATTCCTGAAAACACTGGAAGAACCACCATCTTATACAAAATTCATACTGGCAACAACTGAAAAACACAAAATCATTCCAACTATACTATCCCGGTGTCAGGTTTTTGATTTCAAAAGGATCAGTGTGGAAGATATCATAAAGCATCTTGCCTATGTTGCTAAAAATGAAGGTATTGAAGCCACTGAAGATGCACTGCACATTATTGCCCAGAAAGCCGACGGGGCCCTCCGTGATGCTCTTTCGATCTTTGATCAGTTGGTTAGTTTTTCCGGCAACAAACTAACCTATGATATTGTTATCCAAATCCTGAATGTTCTCGATTATGATTATTATTTCAAGATTACCGATTTTATCCTGAATGCCGATACGGCCAATACCTTGCTGACCATCAATGAGATTATTGACAATGGTTTTGACGGACGACATTTTTTGATCGGGATGGGGGAACATCTCAGGAATTTACTTGTTTGCAAGGATAAATCAACTATCAGCCTTTTAGAGGTAAGTCCGTCCTTAAAAGAAAAATACCAGGTACAATCAGCCAGGTGTACAGAAAAATTCCTGCTAAAGGCATTGGAGATCAATAATCAATGTGATATTAATTACAAAACCTGCAATAATAAGAATCTGCACCTGGAGATTTCCCTGATGCAAATGTGCTCGATAAATGCCAGCCATCACCCTATTGAAAAAAAAACCTATATCATCTCACCACCGGTTAAAAAACCCATAGAGGAAACAGTAAAAACCCCTGAAAAGCAAAAGCAAACGGTCCCTGAAACAAAACCGGCAATTCCTGTAACTGAGGAAAGCAAAAAAGCAACTAAGCGTATACCCGGAACTATTTCTATCAAAAAAGCATCGAAAGCAAATAATCAGAAAGAAGAAAATAATATTCATAATAACCAGAACGGCCCGGTTGCTGACAAACCGGCTAAACCTTTCAAACAGGAAGAACTTGAGAAAGCATGGACAATTTTTACCGAATCCATTGCACACGATTCACCTAACCTGTATAGTACGCTAACCAAAAGGAAACCCGAACTTAAAGAAGATTTTAAAATCGAGTTGGTGATCGATAACAAGGTTCAGGACAAGGAAATATCGGAAAGAAAATCAGATATTCTTGATTTCCTTCGTAATGAACTGAAAAATTACCATATCCAGCTAGAAACCATTATTTTGGAAAACCATGATAAGTCCAAAGCCTATTTCCCGACAGAGAAATACATAAACCTTGTGGAAACAAACCCATCAATTAAAAAACTCAAAGATCAGTTAGACCTGGAAATCGATTTTTAACACCTGATGCCAGAATAGTCAACAACCCCAACCTGGTCACTGATCACTGGTCACTGGTCACTCTTCCTTCATCATAGGATTCTTAATATTTTTCGACATATCTTCCGGTAACAGGATAAACTCCACACAATTACCGCCAAAGAATTTACTGGCTGCGTCTTTCAAACTCTCAATTGTCAGATTCGACACATAATCTTCATAATTAAGAAAAATCTCCTCTTCCTGATCATTGTAATCATAATTGCGGAGGATGTTTATCCAAAACCGGTTTTCTTTCAGGTTTTCTTTCCTGGATTTTAACTTATTCTCCTTGACATTATTCAGGTCTTTCAACAGAGGGCCTTCTTTTTTTATCTTTTCTATTTCTTCATACGCAATGGTTTTCAGCTTATCAAAATTTTCCGGGTCACAATGAAATCTGATGATCACCCCGTATCTTTCATACGGATATTTATTCTGGATCGGATAAACAGAAACACCGTAGGTACCTCCTTGTTCTTCCCTGATAGATTCCGTGTATCTGATATCTAGTATATCACAAAGTCCGGAAAGGTTCACGCGATCCTGATAATTGTCATAATCATATTCTCCCGTATAGTTGAAAAATACTGTTCCCTTCGGGACCTCCATATCTTTGATCACGGTTTTATCTATTTCCCCCTTTGGCGGCCTGACGCCATTATCCTTCCATGATTCATTCCTAATAATCTTCGGAAGCCCCCCAAGATATGTGGCGATCAATGGTTCAACAGAGTCAGTATCCAGGTTGCCAACAAAATAAAAATTAAAGCCGGCCGGATCTCCAAACCTGTCCTTGAAAATAAAATCGATCCGGTTAAAACTGGCTTCATCCATCAATTCCACAGTCATAGGTCTGACCCTGGGATGATAATCTGCCATAGTAACGGTAATAGTATCCTGGAATGCGGCTGCAGGGTCATTGGCACGATTTTCATAAAAGCCTTTCATCCGTGTCATGAATGCATTAAAAGCTTTCTCATCTGAAGGAGGATCTGTATAATAGAGATAGACTAATTGCAGCAATGTCTCAAAATCCTTTTTCGACGAGCTACCTGAAAAACCTTCGTCCATGGAATTAACATAGGGCCTGACTGACACGATCTTCCCTGCTAATAATTTCTGCAACTGAATCTTATCAAATTCACCCACACCACTTTCATTAATGACAGAGCTTGTAAAATCAGCTGAGGCAAGGTCATCAATATCATATAATGAGCTACCACCATAACTATATGCCCTCATCAGTATCTCATCGTCCTTAAAATCTGTTGTTTTCAACACAACACGGATCCCGTTGGACAGGATCCATTCTTCCGTATCAAGTTTTTTATTCTTCTTTTTACTGACGATCTTCCCGGGAACAGGCTTTTCAGCAAGCAAGGGTTTATCGCTCACTCTATCCACATAGTGTTCGATCTCTTCCTGGTCAACTGCAGCGACAATATCAATAACTTCATCTTTAAAAGGAATGATAACATCTTCACGCTCGGGAGCCGTTATGACCACTACCCTGTTCTTATCGGTAATCCATCGGGGAGCCAACGCATTGACCTCCTCAAGTGTTATACCCGGCAGAATATTCTTTATAAATTCATAATTGAACTCAATGCCGGGAATAGGTTCTTCTTCCAGGAAGTGACTGAAATACAGCCAGACATATTGTGATGATCTTTGTTTGTCACGTTCATTGTATTGTTTTTCAGCCTGGCTAAGCATTTCTTTCTTTGTTCTCTCCAACTCCGTTTCAAGAAATCCATATCTTTTCACACGTTCATTTTCAGTGAGCATTGTTTCAAGGGTATGTTTGATGCCGTCATTTTTTGCAACAGCTAAAGTCATATATGTATCTTTCGAGCGGATTAGATTTGAATAGCCAGAATAAGCATATATGAACGGTGGGTCTTCTTCCTGAAGCAGTTCCTGTAAACGATTGTTCAACATGTTGTTATACAATTCATGTATAATTTCTTGCCGGTAGTATTCCATATTTTTATCTTTAACCGGATTATGTTTATAATGCAACTGTAAAAGCACATATCTTGCTTCCGGATCAGTTTCAATGGCCACAAGTGTTTCATCATGGTCAGGTACTTCAAATATTTTTCTTTCTTTAGGGTTATCACGCTTTGGTATCTGTGAGAAAAGGTCAGTAATTTTCTGTTCTATAACATTTACATCAAAATCCCCAACAGCTATCACTGCCTCCAGGTCGGGCCTGTACCAATCCCTGTAAAACCGTCTTAATGTTTCATATGGTCCATGATCAATGATCTCAATATCGCCAAGTACATCATGTTTGGCATACTTAGACCCCTGAAAAAGTACTTCGTTAGTCTTGGTCTGCATTCTGAACTGAGCGCTCCGTCGGGTTCGCCATTCTTCATGTATCACGCCGCGTTCCTTATCAATCTCTTCATCTTCAAATAAAACATTACTTGCCCAGTCAAACAGGATCAACAGGGAAGTATCAATGTTTTCCGGAACATCTGTGGGTACTTTCCGTAACATGTAATTGGTTACATCATGACTTGTAAAAGCATTGATCTCGGGACCGAACTTCATGCCTATAGACTGTAGATAATGGATGAGGTCATGCTTTTCAAAATGTTTGGTGCCATTAAATGCCATATGTTCACAAAAGTGAGCCAGTCCGTTTTGGTCTTCATCTTCCAGCACAGCGCCAGCATTCACAACCAGGTAGAATTCGGCCCTGTCTTCAGGAAGTTCATTATTTCTGATATAATAGGTCAACCCATTGTCCAGTTTTCCAATAATCACATTGGAATCGACAGGTACCTGTGCTGACATATCATATTGTTTCTCCTGTGCCCAAAGCATTGTAGCTGTTGAAATAGCAATAAAAAAAAGAATTGCCCTGAATAAATAATTTTTCATGATCAATAATTTTTAAGGATATGATTAATAATTATTATGCAAAATTAAAAAATAAGGCAAGCCAAACAGATATGATTTAATATAATTGAAGTACAAAATAAAATAGCTATCAAATAGTTATTAATTTTGTTACCAAAACAATTGAAACAACATTAATGCTGCATTTTCTGTCAAAATGGATATTAAAATTATGTGGCTGGAAGACCCAAAACTTTGCTCCTGCTGACATAAAGAAAGGTATAATTGTGGTTGCGCCGCACACCAGCAACCGGGATTATGTGATAGGACGCCTTGGATTTTTTGTTTTAAAGATAAAAGTTAAATTCCTAATCAAAAAAGAGATCTTCATTTTCCCGATAGGTTATTTAATAAAGTTATGGGGAGGGATTCCTATTGACCGTAAAAGGGATAACCGTATGGTGCATTATCTTGCAGATCTGTTCAGGCAGAATGAGTCAATGTTTGTAGTTATAACACCGGAGGGAACACGCAAGTATAATGAACACTGGCACAAGGGTTTTTATTATATTGCCTTGAAAGCCGGTGTACCCATTATTCTGGGTTATCTTAACTATGCCAAAAAGGAATGTGGCATAGGAATTGTCATTGAGCCAAGCGGGGATTACCAAAAGGACCTGGCTATCATTCAGGATTATTACCGTGACAAGACCGCCCGTTATCCTGAAAAGTTTAATCTGTCGGATAAGAAGTCGACAGTCGACAGTTGACAGTCGGCAGTTACTTCTCATTGAAATTTTATGCAACAGGGACAATACTTCATTCTTCTAAGGTTCTTTCTTTTAATTTTGAAAATTCAAGTATTCATTGTAAATTTGCACTCCCAAAATCGAGGGGTGGAAAGAATGAAGCGTGAGATGTTTTCGGGAGTTTAGCTCAGTTGGTTCAGAGCATCTGCCTTACAAGCAGAGGGTCACTGGTTCGAATCCAGTAACTCCCACTCTAATTAAGAATGGTTCAGAGTATCCCGACTGATAAGTCGGGAGGGTCACAGGTTCGACACTACTATATTGGAATTCAAACTTTTTAAGGCTTTGAAGCCATTTGTAGCTTAAACCAGATTTCCACCTCCTGCATTGAAGAAAAATCCGGCATTTGTTGCATGTATCCACCATGCCTTCCCGTGCCTCTTCCTGGCGGGCCTCCACCAGGCCTGCCTCCCGGATGGCCTTCAGGCCGTCTAAATCCCTGCATATTCTCTCTGTTGGCAGAACCCGGTATTTGAAAAGGTTGTAACTCAATACACATTGATAGTTGCGTTTTATCGCTTTTTGCACCGGCATAGATTTCATTTAATGGTATGACTGCATAATAATGTAGTATTCCCGCAGTATCAAAACCAATATGAGCATCAAATTCAGTTTGATTTAATAATAAGTTTATATTCAGGCTCTGCCCACCACTGTGCCACAAGGCATTTTCATGAGACCGTTTAATTACCGGATATCTCAAATAAGCTGACTCCTTTTTCTTTCCCATAGTATCGAATTTCAGGAGCAAACCATTCCGGAACAGGCTCATCATGGTAGCCCTGTTATCTACATCCATTCGAAAATACAAGTTGGTTTCATCATTAGACACCGTCCAGCGTAATCCTGAACTTTCATCATATCCATTGATGACTTCCGGGTTGTCCAGGACAGTTGATTCCCAATAAGCTTTCGACAATGGTAATTTCTTGCATGCTAAAAAAGCCACAAGCACAAAAATAATTGCTATATATTTTTTCATCTTACAAATACTGGTTTTCCTGTTTTAAAATTTCGGATATTATATGAAAAACTTAACATTAAATACCGCTGAAGGACCCTGGTCTCAATATCTTCAACATAGCTTTCTGTAACATTCCTGTTGATATTCTTGTTTTGATCCAAAAGGTCAAATACACTGAGGCTGATCTCACCCCTGTTATTTTTAAATAATTTCATCCCGATACTGGCATTCCACAACAGAAAATCCTGATTAAATACCTCTGTTAAACCTTTGTATTGAGAGTATGTCATGTTATTTCTTAATACAAGTCCTTTCCAGAATATATAACTGATAGTAAAACGGATTGTCTGGTAAAAGTAATCGTCATTAGCATCGGGTTCAAATGAATTGTATACAAAATTGATATTGGCATTATAGGAAAAAGTAAAATCTAGTTTTTCACTGATATTACTGCTGACAACCAATCCCTGGTTAATTCCGTATGTGTTGGTAATCATAGTAATATCGTTATTGATACCGGGTTGACGCATATAGGATAAACCTGTATTCAGATTGATATTACTTTTTATTTTTTCAAATGGAAATCCATAAACAAAAAATATTCTGTTGTTCCAGTAACCATTTAAATTGACAGGCCTGTTTAACTGTGATCCGCGGTATAAAACTATCCCTTCTGCGATCAGGGTGTCTTTTTCTGCTATCCAGGTATTATTCGAAATATAGTTTTCCGTTTTCCTCACATGAAGCATCAGAAACATCATATTTGCCGATTCGGGTTTGGTCAATGAATACCGCCCAACAAGCAAATTGCTGTATTCCTGTTTCAGGCCAGGATTACCTGTATATAAGATCAACGGGTTGGAATTGTCAATCACATTTTGTAGTTGGGATATGGAAGGGGCATTGGTAAAACTTCGCAAAAAAACCATTAAATTATTTGTCTTTGAAAACCTGTAGCGCATAAACACAAAAGGCAACAGGTTATCGTATGATTTTTCAAGTTTCCTGCTTTCAGGAAAGTACTGATTGCTGTTCAGGTCAGCCCTTTGACAGGAAATTCCCGCCGTCAGGTTCAATTTTTCCTTATTATACCTGTAGTTAAAGCTCATACGATTGGTTAAATACCCGTTGTCAAATTCATTTGATAGTGCAGTGTCAAGAATGCTGTATTCCTGAGCCGCCAGGTCTTCAAGATAGGTTTTCTTATCTGAAGTACTGCCCGAATAATTGCTGTGAACACTAAGGCTGATCAGGCTGTTTCCCCCCAATGGTTCAGTGTAAGTTATATTACCCCCGTAATTCAAGCCTTCTGAACGCTGGTCGAACAATTGATTGGTTGTATCATTCTCCTGCCCTGAAGTTGTTCCATAAATATTTAAAGCATCCTGATAAATAAGGCTGTTTTTATCATTGGCCGATGATCTGACATTTATAGAAAAAGTTCTTCCCTTTTTGCGAAAAGCATGGCGGTATAACAATTTGCCAGACAGGTTATACCCATCGTAATCGGCATCATTTACATTGGCCGTACTATTTATAAGTTCATCCACACTCAGCAGGTTTGTTGCTAAAATTTCACTGAATTGACTATTATCCTGGAAATTTATACCCGGGGTAAAAAGGATTGAATTAAATGAATCAATTTTGTAATCGAACCGCATATTGAAACGATGATTGTAATTTTTGCTTTCAGATTCAGACTTTTCAATATAATTCCGGATTGACTCACCGGAGGAAATATATTTTCTGACAAGGTCCTCATCAGTAATATTTTTTGAATAATTGAAAAAATAACTGGTTGTGACCTTTATATTTTCTCCCCATTCATCAGAATAATTGATACCTAAGGAAGTGGTCGAATTGATCCCGGCTTGTTGGCCTATCATAAAATTATTTATACCAGATCCTCTGAAGCTTCCATGTCCCGGACCACCTCCCCCTCCAAAAGACCTTCCTCCTCCACCCATTCTCCCCATGCTGCTACTCATCACTCCCAGCAAATCCTGGCTTGAAAAATTCTGCTTATTTATATTATTTGACAATCCCAATATTGTAATTCGCTGGTCATCATTGAAATGGTTTATGTTTCCGGATAATGAATACCTGTCATCTGTTCCATAACCGGCTTCCACACGACCGAACTGACCGTTGCGCATATCCATCCGGGTAATGATATTCATAGTTTTTATGGTATTACCATCATTAAATCCTGTGAATTCTGCCTGATCACTTAATTTGTCAAACACTTCAATTTTATCGACCACTTCAGCAGGTAATGTCCTTAGTGCTAATGTAGGATCTTCTCCAAAAAATTCCCGCCCATCAACCAATACTTTTTCTACTTCTTCACC
Source organism: Bacteroidales bacterium (assembly GCA_030606625.1). Lineage (GTDB taxonomy): Bacteria > Bacteroidota > Bacteroidia > Bacteroidales > B18-G4 > JAUWGC01. Next base: position 13,652 of record JAUWGC010000058.1, read on the forward strand.
CTGGGCATGGACCTTGCCGTTTTCTATCGTAATTCCCGGCATCTTCCTGACAAGGTCTTCGACATTGGCATCCGGATTCACTTTATAGGACTCTGCATTATATTGAGTAGTATCTCCCTTCTGAGTTACGGGTGGTACTTTATCAATAATTTCAACTTCTCTTAATATTTTTGATACCGGACTGATATATAATCGGCCCAGGCTGATATCCTTTGATTGAACATTTATTTCAATGGTTAATTTTTCATAACCAACAAAGCTGATCACGAACTTATAAATACCTTTATCCACTTCTGATAAATGAAAGTACCCATCATAATCGCTAACCGTGTAATATATTGGAAGGGAATCATTTTGTGTGTATAGCATGATGTTAGCACCAAACAGGGACAGGCTGTCTGATTGATCTATTGCCCGACCTTGGATTGTGATCTGGGCATGGGCCATAAAAATGGAAGCAAATAATAAGCATGTAAGAATGAGTCGCTTAAAAACTGTTGGCATTGGTGGAATAATATTATTATAGAGCTTAGATTGAATAGGAACATAATAGTTTAATAATGCATTGGTAACTAATCAGTACTTAAAGTGAACTAAAGTTTATGAGGTTGTTTAGCTGACTTGGTTTGAACAAAATTTGAATAATCAGACAAATTTTCCTATCTTGCATATGTAAAAGAAAAACTTTAATCCAAGGCCAATGAAGAGGTTTGTAATTTTACTATTGGCTTCTTTGTCTTTTTCATTTGCTCAGGGACAATGGTATTGGCAGAATCCATTGCCGCAGGGGAATCACCTTTACAAGGTAACCTTCATTGATGAAGACAACGGCTGGGCTGTGGGTGAATATGGCACTATCCTGAATACTACTGACGGAGGCACTACCTGGGATGCCCAGTCCAGCGGGACAACAAAGCCTTTGCGTAGCGTTTGTTTTATCGACTTATCTAATGGTTGGGCAGTGGGCGATTTGGGCATCATCCTGCACACCACTGACGGGGGCACTAACTGGCTGGCGCAATCCAGTGGGGTAACAGATGATTTAAGAAGTGTCTGTTTCACCGACCTGTCAAACGGTTGGGTAGTAGGCAAATGGGGTACTATCCTACACACCACCGACGGGGGCACTAACTGGCTGGCCCAGTCCAGCGGGGTAACAGTATGCTTGTATAGCGTCTGTTTTACCAATCAATTTAACGGTTGGACAGCGGGTGAACATGGCACCATC
>JAUWGC010000080.1 GCA_030606625.1 Bacteroidales bacterium
AACAGCTACCGGTGCTTTTTTTATACTGGTGGCCCTTTGTGGTTTATAACTTGAAGGATCAATTCGATCGGTTATAAAACGCTTAAGTGATCGTATTGCAACCGCTTCACCCCCGCTTGTTCCTGCACGGCAGTGTTCTTCACATTGATGGCTGCAAACACGGGCACATACAGATGGAAAAGGATTAGCTTCGCGGATTGTAGTGTAAGCTTGTTCATATTCCCCACGGGCAATATGCGCTATATAACGCCAGGCTTCCGTTCCAACCGGGCATGCTGTCTGGCATGGTGCCCCTACCAACTCCTTACAAACATAAGCATCGCATCTTTTTTGAATAATATGGCGTTCATATTCCTCCCGAAAGTAATGCAGGGTGCTGAGAACAGGATTTGATGCTGTCTGTCCTAAGCCGCACATTGTGCTATCCTTTACAACCAAGGCAAGCTCCTCAAGCAAATCCAGATCCTCAAGTGTACCATTTCCTTTTGAGATATCATCAAGAATTTCATACATTCTTTGTGTACCTTTCCGACAGGTGTAGCACTTTCCACAGGATTCGGCTTTTAAAAAATTCATGAAATATTTGGCAACATCAACCATGCAGGTATTTTCATCCATTACGATCATACCTCCTGAACCCATGATAGAACCGGCTTTTGCCAAACTATCATAATCAATTTTTATATCAAACTTGTTAACCGGAATGCAACCGCCTGAAGGGCCGCCTGTTTGAACAGCCTTAATTTTGGCATTACCAGAAGGGCCACCTCCAATATCAAACACAACTTCCCTGATAGTGATACCCATAGGTACTTCAATAAGGCCGGTGTTTTTTATCTTTCCGACAAGACTAAAAATTTTAGTGCCTGAGTTTCCATCCGTTCCTATCTTTTTATACTCAAACGCACCCATATTAATGATGAAAGGAATGTTTGCCAGGGTTTCTACATTATTGATTACTGTTGGTTTACCTCTTATTCCTTTCTGTACAGGATAAGGAGGCCGTTGTTGTGGTTCACCTACTTTCCCTTCGATAGACTTTATCAGGGCTGTTTCCTCACCACAAACAAAAGCCCCGGCACCCTTTACTATTTGAATATCAAATGAAAAATCACTGCCAAGTATATTATCACCCAACAGGCCCATAGCCCGCGACTGCCTAAGAGCTATGATTAAATGCTTAATGGCTAAAGGATATTCGTTCCGGACATACACCACTCCCTCATTTGCACCAGTAGCATATGCTCCAATGATCATCCCCTCAATAATAACATGAGGGTTTCCCTCAAGAAGACTTCTGTCCATATAGGCACCAGGATCACCTTCATCGGCGTTACAGACAATATATTTACCATTATCAGATGACTGTTTGGCTAACATTTCCCATTTCAGTCCAGTATAAAATCCAGCACCCCCTCTTCCACGAAGTCCTGAGACTTTAATCTCCTCAAGCACCTGTTCAGGAGACAAATCAGAAAAAACTTTGTAGAGAGCATCATATCCATTATTAACGATATAGTCATAGATGCGAATTGGATCAATCTGCTGGTTTTTGCTAAATATTGTACGTTGTTGTTTTTTGAAAAAAGGAATATCGTCTTGTTTGTAATACTTAACATTCGTTTTGGGATCTCTGTAAAGCAAATCCTCAACATAATCATCAGCAATAACAGCATCAATTATCCTGCTGATATTATCAATCGTAACTTTATGGTAGAAAGCACCCTGGGGCTTTGTGAGAATAAAAGGCCCCATTTCACAGAATCCATGACAACCTGTAATTTTTAATGAAATGATTTCAAGTAATTGATTTTGTAAGATGTATTTTTTTGCTACCCGGATTATGTCATTCGCCCCACTCGCCTGGCACGCGGTTCCAGCACATATCACTATTTGAAGCCTGGAATCATCCACATCACTCCTGACCATTTCAAATATGTCTTTTAGTTCCTCAATAGAAGATAACTTTGTCATTTATTTCCTTCCTTATGCTCGTTAATACTCATCTATGTTATTATCTATGAAATCGGTACTAAAAAGTGAGAAGTATTTCCATATTTTATTTATACTCCTCACAATGCCATACACCACCTTCAGGTTTAATGAATTTGCAAGTATGCCTGTTTTCACAGTTTATACAAATACTATTGACCAGGTCCATCATGTGACCCTTACATCCGCGTCGTGAACATATTTGAATCAATCCTCCTCCATAAATGGTCATAGGAACCATAGGTGCATTACAAGTTGGACATGATGAAGAGCCAACAAGTTCGGTATGACAATGAGGGCAAAAGAAATGAGCTATCGTATCAATTGGTATTTCATACTCGGATTCAATACTATAGCTTCCATACAAAGAGGATAATCTAAGCCATCCATGTTTTTGCCCGAAAGATATTGTCAATCTAACCGTAGGATTGTCATCAATAAGGTAATTCGGGTCCAATAAGCTATGATTGCAATATGGACAGCGCAGCTTAATTGCGAAGATTCGCTGGTCTTTCTTAACATCAGTGCTATCGAGCCCCTCATGAGCTTTTTTTATTATTTGTGAAACCTCGGCTTTTTTAACATTTGAGAAGTAGTGTCCGTCAACAACCACTATCGGCCCCCGGGCACAAGCTCCTAAACAATTAACAGTTTCTAATGAGAATTCTTTATTTAATGTAGTTTCACCGGCATGGATCCCCAATTGATCTTCAAATTCTTTTGCAATTACTGAACCCTGACGCACATGGCATGCGGTACCCAGACATACTGATATTAAATGCTCACCCCTGGGTTTTAAACTGAAATATTTGTAAAATGTGGCAACCCCGTATATCTCTACCAGGGAGCGACCTGTTTCCATGGCCAAGGTTTTTAATGCACTTTCAGGAAGATAACTATGTTGCAACTGGATTTCTTCTAACATTGCAATAACTCCACCTAATTCTTTATCATGCTTTTTAACTATTTCTTCAATGTTGGAATTCATTTCTCCTCCTTTTTCAATACCTGTCTTAATTTAACTGCTTACATCTTAACTGGTCTATTCGTATTCTTCACAATGCCAGACTCCTCCCTCAGGTTTTATAAAAGTACATGTCGCACGATGGGCGCAATTCATACATAATCCTTCAAATACACCCTGTCCTGGATCTTCAGTTTTGGGTTCGATCTTCTTTTCGGTTTTTGGTATTGATTCCTGAATTGGTATATAATCATCAAACGTTTCGCAATACCATACGATACGACTACCATTTTCCTGATAGAATAAACAAGTTGGAGCATTATTACATGTTGTGCAAAGGCCCCGGTTTACTTTGGCCATTTTTTTTAAATTCTCCTTAATTTCTTTCATGCTGATCTCCTCTTTATTATTAATATCATGATTGATCTGATCTTGTGATGAGGCAATACAATTGTTGTACCAGTAAATTTTTGTAGATCAAAAATTGATTGGATAGAAACGGTTTCTTATCTCTAACTACTTAAAAACCAATTATATTAAACAGGCTATCCATGAACGGTTTTTTTAAGGCAGACTAAACCTGCTAAAATTTTGATAGTGAATAATTGGGGAAATTTGAACCGCTGTGGAAAAACACCCCAATACTGATTTATTTACAGCTAATAAAAATTTGAAATAGTGTATTAATATTTGGAGGATAAGGTATTTTGAAATGGGTGGCAGTTGACAATTATTGTTATTATGGAAATTGTCTGAAAATATTTTATGAATTATTTGTATCAGATAATGAATATCGCTTTAGCTTTTCCCTCAGAGTTTTCCTGTCAATTCCAAGTAATTCTGCAGTTTTAGTCTTATTACCATTAAAAGCAGATAAAACATTACGAATATGTTCGGCTTCCACTTCAGCCAGAGTTCTGTTAACTCCTGTTTTCCTGAAGGCAGAAAAACGCATCATTGAAGGTAAATCAGCCGCTTCGATCGGCCCTTCTTCCATCATTGCCACCAATCTTTGGATGACATTTTCCAATTCTCTGACATTTCCAGGCCAATTATAGTTCCTGAGGACCTGTAATGTATTATTAGATAATTGGGGTTTTGATTTATTAAATTCATTAGCAAATTTTGTAGAAAAATGATGAGTTAAAAGTAGAATATCGTTATCTCTATCACGCAAAGGAGGAATGTCAATAGTAATAACATAAAGACGGTAATATAAATCTTCGCGGAAAACACCTTTCTTTACCAACATTAACAAGTCCTTATTTGTTGCAGCAATAATTCTAACATTTACATTTTGAGGACAGCTTGACCCGACCATGCATATTTCTTTATTCTGAAGTACCCTGAGTAATTTAGCTTGCAATGAAAGGCTTGTATTGCCAACTTCATCCAGGAATATTGTTCCACCATCAGCGGTTAGAAAAAAACCCGCTCTTGTTTCAGTAGCACCGGTGAAGGCCCCCTTTACATATCCAAAAAGCTCGCTTTCCTGGAGCCCCTCCGGAATGCCACCACAATTAACGGGAACAAAAGGAGCAGAAGCCTGTTTGCTGGTGTAATGTATAGCTCTGGCAACAAGTTCCTTGCCCGTACCACTTTCCCCCGTTATGAGTACTGTTGCCGAAGTAGCTGCTGCTTTTTTGATTTCATTGAAAACCTTTTGAATCGCCTCAGAAGTGCCAATTATTCCATGGATTTCTTTATGCTTATTTTGCATGGACTTTTGCCAAGCCTGACGTATATTCGTTTTATCGAGCGCTGTTTTTACAGCTGTAAAAAGTTCTTCATCAGTAAAAGGTTTCGCCAAATATTCCTCTGCACCAGCTTTTATTGCTTGGACAGCACCTTCAATTGAAGCATATCCGGTAATCATTACCACTTCGGTGTTTTTATAATTTTCCCGTACATGTTTTATTAAGTCGATTCCACTGACATTAGGCATTTTATAATCAGTTATCACCAAATCTATCTTATTAATTTCCAGAATGCTTAAGGCTTCAGATACATTTTGAGCTGTAAATACTTTATAATCTTGTTTCTCCAGGTTCCTTTGAAGTATTTCCAAGGTAATTTCAGTATCATCTACAACCAATAACTGTTTTTTGTTTTTAGAAAGGACCATAATATCTGTTTATTAAATTATTTATCAGATTCATCATTCAGGGGCAATTGCAATTCAAATCGTGTGCCAATCCCAAGTTTGCTTTGTACTTTAATCGTCCCATTGTGAGACGTTATGACTCCATGAACAACTGATAAGCCAATACCTGTTCCATGGCCAAATTCTTTCGTCGTGAAAAACGGAATAAACATTTGTTTTTTTACTTCATCGCTTATACCAGTGCCTGTGTCTTCTACAATCAAAGAAACGTGATTCTCACCAATATTAGTTTGAATTGTCAGTATCCCCCCTTTGGGCATGGCCTGTATTGCATTTGTAATTAAGTTGACTAAAGCCTGATGTATTTGTGACCGATCCGCAATAATTTCAGGCAGATTGGATGAAAGGAGACGAACCAACTCAATTCCTTCTTTTACACAACGTGATTCAAAGAATACCAGACCTTCATTCACTATTTGGTTAAGATTAACATTGGTTTTTTCCGGTATCTTTTGCCGGGCAAAGAACATCAGTTGTTTAATTATTTCTCTTGCCTCTAATGAGACAGCAATTATCTTGTTTAAGTCCTGTTCAATCTGCTTGGGAATTTCTGGGTATTTAATGGCCAATTGAGCCAAGCCAAGAATATTCCCCAGGGGTTCATTTAATTCATGAGCAACACCAGCGGCAAATTGTCCAATTGTTGCTAAACGGTCTGCATGCATTAACTGAATTTGTAACTTAAGTCGTTCCTCGGATGCTTCTTTCCGCTCAACAATTAGTGCGATATTTTCTGCAATTGTATTTAAGAGACTACGTTCTTCTTGAAGAAATGGGTCTTCATCAAACTTGCTCATTTCTTCAAAATAAACGACCTCAACTGATCCCCGTTTTCTACCTGTTACGATTATATTTGAAGCTATTTTATCATAAAACTTCTTGATTATTTTTGTAGAATAGGTGCGACCATCAAAAATGATCCTTCCACATATAAGCTCTGGATATTGCCAGGCAGGAGGAAGTAATTTAATAATCTCGTGAAAAATTTCATCAAGAGTACCATCTGTCTGTTCAGCAATTTTTGCAATTCGGTATAAACATGTCAGTTCCTTCACCCGTTCACTTAGAGCCTCTTGATTTCGTTGATTCAACAATGCTGCACTTAGAGTTAAGGTGGTATTCTCAAATAATTCGATTTCATCCTTATTAAAAAAATTATATTGTGAACTCATTAATTGCAAAACCCCAACCCTCTTATTATCAATGACAAGAGGTATTATAGCAATCGATTTGTATTCACCGCTTATATCAAGTTTTTCACCATGTGTTTTATCCTCAAATTTAAAGGTAATCCTGGACGGTTTATCGGTATTACAAGTGAAAAAGCTTCCATTTTTTGTAAAAGAAGGCAAAGCAGGATTATAATGGCCTTGAAAAATTCCCCTGCTTAATTTTGACAATCCTGAATCCCCATGTTTAGCATTAGTAACCTTGTCTTTTTCTTCTAAGCCAATCCGTGAAACATTAAATGAGAATGAACCTTTTGTAATCTTTGATATTTCAATGAGATTGGGATTGTCATCTTTAATTATCCATAATTCGACATGATCACATCCCGTAAAGCTATGAAGTAATTTTGTTACCTCTCTTACAAATTCTATCCTTCTTTCATAGCAACTTGCGTAAAGTAAAATCTGATTAGAAAGATAATGAAAGTCATCAGGTGGATAATTTTTATGAAGAATCATTTCTAAATTGATTAATGTTCCCCCAATTTTTTGGGGCTTGAATAACAACCGTTAAACTTAATAAATCTGATATAAAGTTAACAAAATAAATTGAATATTTATATATGATCCAATGAAATTAACTAATGTTATATGAGATAGGTAAATCCCGCTATTATTAACCTTCACTGCCATTGATAGCGCTTCATACGTCCAACTTGATAGCATTATTATCATGAAGCGTACACAGGAAGCGATACAATATTATATTGGCCTGATACTGTGCTTGTACTGGATTATCAAGTGGGAATTACTGAAGTTAGCAATGAGAAAGCGGGGTTGCAAATATTTCAGAACTATCCCAACCCAGTGAAAGACCAAACTATAATTACCATGTACGTTCCTGAAAAGGACAAAGTGGGATTAATTATTTCGGATATGCTTGGACGAAAGGTTATCAGGACAGAGAGAGTACTTGATAGAGGGTATCATTCTTTCAAGTTTACTCCGGGTGGAGGAAAGATATTTTTCTTCACTGCTTATTGGCAAGGAACTAGCAGCAGTATCAAAATCCTTCATGTAGCGCCTTTGATAGAACATTTTAGCTCTATTGAATATTTAGGAAGCTACAAAACTGAACCTCAATTAAAATCAGAAAATGGTTGGTATGGCAATGGAAATGGAATTGATTCGCATGGCTTTACCGGGTTGCCCGGTGGCTACCGCTGCCTCACTGGTGGTTTAAGCAGAATTGGCGAATTCGCTTACTTTTTGTCTTCCACGGATAGCAGTAGTTGGGGTGCGTTCTACCGGTTATTATTCCGCAATGATGCAATCGTACTCCGTGGCATCAACAATAGATATAAGAGTCTTTGTGTACATTGTGTCAGGAACGGACTCCTTCCAGTCGTTAGTTGTTATTAATGGTTATTGATAGTTATTGGGTGTTTAGGATGTGTCTGTTTTAAGTTTTATATTGAATATTCCGAAGTTCATAAATTATTTTGTAAAAAAACTTGACAAAAGTAAAAAATTGAATTAAATTTGTCCGATTGGTTAAACCGAATGGTTTAATTATACATTTAAACCAAATAATTAAATAATGGCCAGGCAGAATCTAAAAACAGAAGATATCATCCTTAGAGCAGCAAAGAAAGTATTCACCAGGAAAGGATACGACGGGACAACCATGCAGGAGATCGCAGATGAAGCAAGAATCAATAAAGCCCTGTTACATTATTATTACAGGACCAAGGACAAGCTTTTTTTAAAAGTATTCAGGATCGTCTTCCAACTATTCGTTCCCAAAATGGGAAAGATATTTTCCTCGGAAATGACCCTATTTGAAAAGATCGAAGCATTTGCCGATACCTATATCCAGATACTGATCAACAATCCATACATTCCTGTGTTCGTAATGAAGGAAATAACCTCCAATCCGAAAAGGCTTTCTAATACAGTTAAGTATTTAGGTGTAGATCCCGAACAACTTTTCCAGCCCATCAGGGATGAAATCAAAAAGGGAAATATCGAACCCATCGATCCCAGGCAATTGTTTGTCAACCTGATCGGGTTGTGTATCTTTCCCATAGCTGCAAAACCCATGGTAATGGCAATAATGTTCAACAATAATGAAGAGGAATATCTTAAGTTTTTACAGGAAAGGAAAAAAGAGGTTCCCAGATTCATCATCAATTCAATCAGGAAAAAATGAAAAGACTATTTATCGTTGCGGGAATATTATTCTGGCAGATTTCCCTGGCCCAGACACCGGACAGCCTCATGCTTGATGATTGTTACCGGAGGGCTGTTGCAAACTACCCGTTAACGAATCAGTTCGAACTACTTGCTTCAAAAAATAAAATACAACTCAAGAAGCTGAATACAAATTATCTTCCTCATTTCAATATCAATGGCCAGGCATCTTATCAGTCGGATGTAACACAGGTAGAAGTGGTTTTTCAACCCATGTACCTTCCGCCACCCCTGGATATCCAGCTTCCGGCACTCACACCTGATATACCTGTGCCTCCTAAGGATCAGTATAGGATAACGCTTGGTCTCAACCAGACCATCTATGATGGTGGCATTACTTCAAGACAGAAATACGTTGAAAGAACCAACCTGGAAATCGACAGGCAAAATGTTGAGATCGAACTATATAAGTTAAAAGAACAAATAAACCAGGTATTCTTCGGTATCGTTTTGCTTCAGGAAAACAGTAAGCTTCTTATAGTATTTAAGAAAGAGATCAGTAACAAGCTTAAAGACATTGAGACTGCCGTTAAATACGGGATAGCCCTGGAATCCGACAAAGATGTGCTTCTTGCCGAACTCATCAAGATCGAACAGCAACTGGAGGAAGTAGAAATCACCAAAAATGCATGGTTTAGAGTTCTTGGTGAACTGATGTCTGTAAAAGCAGATCCGTCAACATACCTTATCCTTCCCGACCCACATTATGCTCCTGGTAAATTTGAGAATTCAAGATTGGAATATGAACTTTTCGACCTTCAAAAAGAAAAAATTAATGCAACCAAACGGCTGACTTCTGCACAATGGATGCCTAAGCTGATGGGTTTCGGACAATTGGGTTATGGTAAACCCGGATTGAACATGATGAACAATACTTTTGATACATATTACATAGTTGGAGCCAGTTTGAACTGGAATATCTGGAACTGGAATAAATATAAAAAGGAAAACCAGATCCTTGATCTGCAATCCCTGATCATCAATTCCCGGAAAGAGACTTTTAACAAGATTACCCGTATCGCAGCAGAGAATGACATTGCTGAGATAAGGAAATACGAGGCATTGATAAGGAAAGATCACGAGATTATAGAGTTGAGAGATAAAATAGCCGGGACTGCTTCTTCCCAGTTGGACAACGGCATCATCACATCAACGGATTACGTGACCAAGGTGAATGATGCAGTACAGTCAAAGATCAATCTTGAAACACATAAAATCCAGTTGGTTCAGGCCAAAATGAAATACCTGGCCACCATTGGGGAATTATAAATCATAAAAATATGCAATCAAAAAACCTATTGATCGCCATTGCGGCATTACTTGTTTCCTGCTCGGGCAATAACGATAAATCCGATGCATATGGCAATTTTGAAGCTACTGAGGTTATAGTATCATCCCAGGCACAGGGCATCATTCTTTGGCTTAATGTTGAAGAAGGCCAGGTTTTAAGATCCGGCCAGTATGTTGGCCTGGTCGATACCATTGATCTTTATCTTAAAAAAGAGCAATTGATCCAGCAAAAAGCAACAGTTGCCACCAGGATTGCCATGATATCCTCCCAGGAGGAAGTACAGGAACAACAAAAGAAAAATCTGATGGTCGATAAGAAACGCATTGATAACCTGTTCAGGGATGGTGCAGCCACACAAAAGCAGGTAGATGATATCAATGGTGCCATTGATCTGATAGATAAACAGATCATGTCATTCAAAGTCCGGAAAGCAACTGTGAGAGATGAGATCAAGACTATCGAAAGACAAACCGACCAGGTGAATGAGTCATTGCGCAAATGCCATATCAAAAACCCTGTCAATGGTACTGTGCTCACTAAATTATCAGAGGCAGGAGAAGTTACCGGCTTCGGAAAACCATTATTCAAGATTGCAAACCTGGATAATATCAAGCTTAAAGTATATGTCAGTGGTGCTCAGCTTGCCCGGATCAGGATCGGGCAGGAAGTGGAAGTTCTCGTGGACAAGGATGAAAAGAGCAACAGGAAATTGCGGGGAACCATCACCTGGATATCCCAGACCGCAGAGTTTACGCCCAAAATCATTCAAACCAAAAAAGAAAGGGTTAATCTTGTTTATGCGGTTAAGGTTTCAGTGAAAAACGATGGAACATTAAAAATTGGCATGCCGGGAGAAATAAATTTCAATAAGCCATCGGATGATTAATTCGATTGTAATCATGCCACAGGCAAACACAATACCATATTTTTTATAATGGACAATATATCTGTTGAGATAA
>JAUWGC010000127.1 GCA_030606625.1 Bacteroidales bacterium
GTGTACATCATTAACAGTTCGCATAATATTTTTGTATTCCATTACATCATCAAGATTATCAAAAGAACCCACCATATAATTATACCAACCTTCAATGTACTCTTCCCTGATCTCATCAGGAATACCAAATACTTCAAGTTCTTCCGATGTGATGGGGCGGGCATATGCAGCTCTGATCTGAACCCGGAATTCTAATTCAGGTATTTCTCCTACCGGTTCTATTGTTTCTTCATATGTAACCTCTGGTTCCGGTGGAATAGCTACGGGTAATTCTATCAATCTCGGTTCAGGAATCCCATCTGGTGGTTCTGGTATCATTATTGGTTCAGATACTTCCTCTTCCTCAACCTCTTCAGCAATGAGTGGTTCTTTTTTTGGAAGTATGCTGCGATAGGATTTCTTTTTCCAACTGAATTTATATGCCAAACCAGTTGAAATGTATGAATAGTAATCATTAGACGATCCACCAGTTTTACAGTCGAGATCATCTGAATCTAATATATTCCAGGTTACCTCCAGGCTAATATCAAGGTGATCAGTTATCTTGAAACAACCACCCATTCCAAGCATCCCTGTAAAAGCTGTGGAATATCCCCATTTTCCATTATTACTACCTTTATTATTCTTTATTTTCTTATTGGTTTTCAAATCATATAACGCGCTTTCCCAATAGGTTAAACCAATACCTCCAACACCATATATAGTGAATATTCTATGTTCATAATAATCAAAAAACAAGTTACTGAGATTTATTGTTAATCCCATATTTAAATTAATCACATTATATGCAGTAAAATATTCACCAACAGTTGGATCTGATTTTGAGGGAAGGGTACTTTTTAGTTTTCCATAATAAGATTGACCACGAACTCCAAATACCGGTGAAATTTGCTTACCAAAAATCAGACCGAGACCTACTCGTGTATCATATTTAAACTTCTCGAAAGGATTTTCCGAACTAAGATCTCCATATGCCTGGCTGATACCAATATTGCCGTTGAAAAACCAGTTATCTTTTAAACGCTTACTATCCTCCATAATATGCTGGCCAATAATATTCGTGGCAAGAAACATGAATAAGCAAATGAGGACATGAATTTTATGGATCAGTCTTAAATTCATCGGGGTTATTATTTATTATATCAATATAATTACTTCAATATCATTCTACTGTAAAAATGATATTTTGTTGCAATAAATATATGACAAATATACGTAATTGTACCCCTTTGTCACAAATATTTTTTACATGACTTATTGTTAAAATAATAATATGTATCCGGAAAGACATATAAAGACCTGTTAATCAGATTAAAGAATGAAAGTATGTTGAGTTATAGGTGGGAGGAATTCAAATCCGGACCCCCACGAAAATATTATGCCATTACAGAAATTGGCCAGAAGATAATTAACGAACTACAGGATAGCTGTCAAGATCTGGTTTAAGCAGTCAGGTAAAACATGGTTAATGACTGAAAATGGATTAAAAGAGCCGATTCCTTTTGCCAACTAAATAATAGTAATTTTACCTATTGATTTATACCTGGAAATTATTCTATCTTTGGTGAATTAATGTTGGATCATTAACCCAATGAATAAAATAGCGATCCGTATATTAATTCTCATTCTGATTATTATTTCTGGTTGTATTGTCATAAGAAATGATATATCATTGCCTGATAATCAAAAAGGTACTGGAACCGGTATGTCATTATTTAAAATTAATACCGATGAATTCCGGGTCGATATAAAGTGGAGCCCCCCTCAGGTAGCCAATGCATACTATAAAGATTATTCACACCAAGGATTGACTTACCAGGATGATCATGGCCAGGATGAACAGATCAGGACCCGGGAACCGGAAATTTACATCGATGCAATTAACGCAAAGCTGACCAATATCCAAAGAAAATTATCAATTGACCGGCAGGAAAAGATAAACCCACGCAACGAACAACTTTCAGCATTATATGAATTTGCCAGGACCAGCCCGTACCAGTATCTTGGGATTAATTTTTATAATGATGCATTTTTAAGTGTTGATTATTATTTTACCAACGGGGTAAAATTTGATTATATTCATCCAGGGCTTGAGTATTCTCCATTTGAGATCTTTATGCTACCTTATCGTCAGAACTCTGTTAATTATCACGGAATTACGATTGTTCAAAACATGTATACCCCGACAATCCTTGACACAACAATAGTTTTAAAAGGCGACAGGCCATTTGCAGGTTATTTATATGCCGGCCAGTATAAAATATCTATCAATCCTGAAAAACATTTCAAACAATATTCAGAACTTGATATTGGAATTATTGGGCCAAATTCCATGGGAAGTTCCGTACAGACAACCATCCATGAAACAAAACCTGTTGGCTGGATCAACCAGATAAAGAATGATATTATAATTAATTATAATTTTTCTTTTGAAAAAGGCTTTATCAATACCAGTCATTTTGAGTTGAACGGCCTGTTAACCGGAAAAGTGGGAACATTATATGACAATATCGGTCTGGGATTTTCTTCCAGAATAGGAAAATTATCCCCATATTTTGAGGATATCGGTCTATCAAGAACATCATTAAAAAATTCAAAACAAAAAAACATACAATATGGGTTTATTGTTTCATCCATAATTCATTATGTGGGTTATGATGCAACACTTCAAGGAGGTATATTAAATAAAACTAGTATTTACATATTTGAACCTGATCAAATTGAGCGATTAACATTCACCGGAAGCCTTGGGTTGATTTTCACTTATAATAATTTCGGTCTGCGATCTGAGTTTTTTTACATCACTCCCGAATTCAAAGGTGGAAAAGATCATAAATGGGTACAGATCGGTACAATATTTCGCTTTTAATTTTGTTATATGATCAGGTCTATAATTTTTTTATCATGAAACAATTCGGAGATAACGAAAAAGGGAAACATTCTGACCTTTTAAACAATAAAAAAATTGAATATCCTTTGACTTATGACTTGAAGGTTATTACAGATGCAGCTATTCCAAAAAATGAAAGACGGCAATCCATTGAAAGCATCTTAAGTAAACTGGATATACCATCTTTAAAATGGAAAACTAAGAATAGCAATAAAGCAAACTTTATTGGCCATTCAATCAAGGTCACCATTAAAGATCAGCAACAATCAGATCAATTATATAATGATCTCAAATCAATTAAAGGTATTATATTCACATTGTGATAAAAAGTGATATTTATTACCTGTTGATTATTAAACAGATTATATCTGATCGGTTAAATTTGTAAAGACAGAAGGCACAGCTTCGTGTTATTCATGGTTATTTCACGATTCCAAGAACTCGTGACGGGATAACAAATACAATTAATAACCACAAGTAACTATGAATAACTATTAGTAATTTTGTACTCAACTGAAATACAAATTTACAATCTGTTAAGCCCATGCATACGATTGAGCCATATTATTCATGGCGTCATTTATACATTGCCTCTGAAGATGAATTATCGCCATTCTTTAGAAGGGAATACAGTGAATTTGAATTTACACATGCCGTATACGATCATTTCATTCATCCTCAATGGGATTTTATAGGATCTCAAACATTATTCATTAAGATACTATTCGTTAATTATGATCAGGGCTTTTGTATCATTGAATTGTTAGGTGAATGGAACGATACTTTACATAACGACATCATGTATTTCAAACGTAATATCATCGAACCTTTACTTGACAATAGAATCAACAAGTTTATCCTTATCGGTGAAAATATAATGAATTTTCATTCTTCTGATGATGATTATTACAAGGAATGGTTTGAAGAAATTGAAGATGGCTGGATCATCTGTATTAATTTCAGGCAACATGTTGTTAATGAATTTGAAAGTTCCAATATTGATTATTATATTGCTTTTGGCGGAAGGTTCAATTCTTTCAACTGGAGATGCATAGACCCGAATCAATTGTTTAACCAGCTGGATGAGATCATTACAAAAAGATTAAATCCCTGATTATGAAGAAAAGCTTTATTATCAATATTTTTGGCAGAGTTCAGAATGTTGGTTTTCGTTATTACACCCACAGGAAAGCAATTGAATTAGGAATAAACGGATTTGTAAAAAATATGCCAGATGGCTCAGTCTATGTGGAAGCTGAAAGTGAAGATGAAAGGATAGAGAAATTTATCGATTTCTGCAGAAAAGGCCCCCAATGGTCACAAGTAGATGAAATAAATGTCCTGGAAACAACTTTTAAAGAGTATAAATATTTTACGATTAATTAATTGAATTCTGCTCGAACCCCTGTTCATTATATTCTCCATGCTCTTGTGATCGATCTTTTTCCAACAGGGCCCGGTAGTGTTTCAATCTGAAAACCTTCTTCCTTCAGATTTCTTTTTACCAATCCTTTAACAGAAAAGGTCAGAAACACCCCTCCTTTCTTCATCGCAAAAAATATTTTCCTGAATATTTCACGTGTCCATAATTCAGGTTGAGCAGAAGGTCCGAATGCATCAAAAAAAACAACATGATATTTTTCCTGTGGCAGTTGAATATCCTGGATTTTGCCAATTATCTTTTTTAATGTAAACAGGCTATCAACTGATATTTCCTTATCCCAGTCAGACTTGTGTAATGTCCCGAATATTTCCGTGGCTGAATCAATATCAAGATATTCCGGGTAATTTAACTTTTGAGATACTTCCAGGCTAACCGGCCAGAGTTCAACAGCATGGTAATTCACCCTGATCTTCCTTTTACGACAATCAGCCAGGGTCAGGAAGGCATTCAAGCCGGTTCCAAACCCAACCTCTAATATATTACAGGTAATATTCCTGTTTACAAACGTTTGAAATCCTTTTTCTATGAAAATATATTTCGATTCCTGAACTGCCCCGAAAGTGGAATGATAATGATCTTCCAATTCCGGTACATACAGGGTGTGTGATCCGTCACCGGTTATAACAAGACTGGATTTCATCCTTACCGGTTATAATGAAGAAGAATTCCGACAATGGAATAATTAAAAGTAACAATGTTGATCAATCCGGTATTTGTATAATCAAATATTTTAACATGCTTACCTGATACCACATATAGAGTTTTGCTTAACTCCTCATATGTCAGCAGTTTAACGTCCATAACAGGCATATATAAACTCAATGTTTGTCCAACTGTATTATACAGATAAATAGCAGCTTCATGAGCAACCAGGCAATTTTCCTGGTCTATCTTTATCACTGCATTGATTATTCCTGAAGGCACCGCAATCACTTCAGAAAACTGATTGGCAGCCAGGTCATAAATCAATATTTTACCCTGATTATTTTCATTACCAAAAACAAGCACTTCATTACTATTCCTGGAAAAAAATTCTACAACTTTGATATTGGAAAGTGCCTCCTGTGCTAAAATACCAGTAGCATAATAATTCAATGTGATCCATCTTTCCAGATTATTTCGTTTGCTTTGGCCTGTTATAATATAATAATAATGCCTGAAAATTTTCTCAGGAATACGGTTTTGAATGATGGGTGTGACATATTGATTGTTTCCTGATGAATTCAGGCCAAACAGGTTTCCATTTTGAGAAGCAAGATAAATTATATCCTGGTTATAATATATATCCTCGAAATCCGGATATGGAGGTCCTGCTGCAAATTCCCAGTCCAATTCTTTTGTTTCCAGATCATAAGTAAATAGCTTCGAAGGCAAAGGACTGATAAAATATAATTGCTGATGTTTGGAACTAATATCCGAATCCACATAGCTATGTGCAATATTGAACCAATTACTGACATTCATATTTGTATCCACGGCAGATACTAAAGATTTTAAAATGTTGGGCTGGGAAATAACCAACAGATTCCGGAAAACACGCTTTATTCCATTAACCGTTATAGCCTGATAACCACTGGAGTATGTATTACCATCATAAACTTTAATCACCAGATAATAACTACCCGATTCAATTTTGTCATTATCAATGACAAGATCCGCTTCAAGTGTAAAAGAAGATTGATCTGGAAATAAACCAACAGATGTAACCTGGATAATATAATCCTGACTTTGCAGTGAAATATTCACAGAAATAATCGGTTTATCATATGAAATATTCGCGATCACATGTATTGTATCCAGGACATTATAAACATCACCATTATTTGGTGAAATGATAGTTATTTCAGGATACTTCTTTTCCTTATCCTCATCTTTCTTACATGAAAAGACGGACAAAATAATAATAGAAGGAATTAATAATAAAAGGGTTTTTTTCATTAGTAGAAGATTAT
>JAUWGC010000011.1 GCA_030606625.1 Bacteroidales bacterium
AATAAACAGGAATATTCTCCTGTTTGGAACACTTCGGCTGCGGCCTGCAATTCAGACAAACCTTGCTGAACCGAGCCTTGAGCAATAAAAAGCCTGACCAACCATTGATACTGGTCAGGTATGGTACCTGCTAAAGTATGTATCAGGCCAAGCCCTATAAGATTTGGCGCAAATTCAGGAAATTTCTCATGATTTGCTTCAAGTAACCGGTATGCAATTTTAACTTCAAATACGGCTCTTAAATATTCCTTGAACTTCAGCCTTGCAAAGGCCCATTGCAAATAAATACCTGCCCGGCAATACCGGTAGTACGGAGACTCATCATCTCCTTGCTCCAGGGCTTTGATCCTTTTATTTTTATTGGATTTTAACTTCTCAAAAACCGCTTTCTCCTCACAAATAACCAGGGTTATAAAATCAATATAATTATTCAGAAAAAGGGGGATCAGGTTTTCAGGATTGTCTTCCAGTTCTTTATCTATCAAAGCCTTGCTTTCTTCAAATTTCAGGTCAATGATTGATTCATAAGCCGAAATACATCTTTGATTAAAATCGTACTGGGAATGTACAGCAAAAAAAATGATAAAAAAAGTAAAAGAAAGTAAAAGTCTTAACATGGGAATTGCCCCTTATGAATTCTTATCAACAGCATTGGTAATTGCATCATCGACCAGGATCCTGCCACAATATTCACAAACGATAATTTTTTTATGCATGCAAATATCCAATTGATGTTGTGGCGGGATCTTATTGAAACAACCTCCACATGCATCCCTCTCAATCTTAACAACAGCCAATCCGTTCCTTGCATTCTTTCTGATTCTTTGATATGCAGTCAGTAGTCTTTCTTCAATATTATTCTGGTTCATTTCAGATTTTGTCATTAGCTCCTTTTCTTCCTTTTCGGTTTCCGCAACAATATCAGTAAGTTCATTTTCCTTCTCTTTCAGATCTTCCTTGCGTTCCTCAAAGATTTCATTTGATTTTTCAACATCAGCTTTTTTGTTTTCCAATATCAGCTTGTTTTCATTTATCCTCTTTTCAGACAATTGTATTTCCAGGGTCTGGAATTCTATTTCCTTCGTAAGTGAATCATATTCCCTGTTGTTCCTGACTTTCATCTGTTGATCTTTGTATTTCTTTATCAACAATTCGCTTTCTTTGATAGCATTCTGTTTCTCAGAGATTGATTTATCAATGGAGTCTATTTCCTTTTCATAATTACTGACCCTTGTTTCCAGGCCGATAATTTCATCTTCCAGGTCCTGAACTTCCAATGGTAATTCCCCCCTGATGCTCCTGATCTTATCTGTCTGTGAATCAATTTGCTGTAGACTATATAACGATAAGAGGGTATTCTTCACCTTTTGTTCAACATTTCCCTCTGAACTATCAGCGATCTTTTGCTTTATCTTTTTGGTATCTTTTTCCTTTGTTTTCTCTTTTGTTTCTGATGATTGTGCCATGGTTAGTATCTTATTTAAGATAATGAATTGCGTTGGTGTTCATACTTGAAATTCGGAGTGCAAATTTAGGAAATTTTTTCTTAAGTACATTAAAGATCAATTCTATTGAAAATTGCTCACTCTCATAATGTCCAACGTCAGCAATCAAAATATTATTATCTGCTTCAAAGAACTGATGATATTTAACATCACTTGTTATTAATACATCAGCACCCATGGCAATTGTTTCCCTGATCAAAAAACTGCCTGCCCCTCCACATATGGCAACGTTTTTAATTTTTTTGCCAATCAACCTGGAATGCCGTATACAACTTGCATCAAGGACATCTTTGACCATCCTGAGAAATGGCAGTTCATCCATTTCTTCCTCAAGTGTGCCAATCATACCTGCTCCTACCCTGTGATGTATATTTGATAAAATAAAAATATCATATGCCACCTCTTCGTAAGGATGAGATTCAAACAGTGATTTTAATATTTTTTTTTCCAGATATGCAGGAAAAATCGTTTCAATCTTTATTTCTTCCTCAAAATGTATTTGACCTTTTTCTCCAATAAAGGGATTGGTATTATTTCCTGCCCTGAATGTACCTTTGCCATCAACATTATAACTGCAGCAATCATAATCACCAATATGGCCGGCACCAGCCTGAAACAACGCGTTTCTGACCTGTTCGGCATGTTTTAGAGGGCAAAAGGTTACCAGTTTCCTGAGCAGATTTCTTTTAGGAGCCAGTATACTCACTTGTTTCAATCCAATTTTTTCAGCAAGGATGAAATTAACCCCATAAAAAACATTATCCAGGTTTGTGTGAAATGCATATATTGCCAGTTCATGTTTAATGGCCCTTACCAGGATCCTTTCCTGCATACATGAGCCTGTCAGTTTCTTTATTCCATTAAAGATCAAAGGATGATGAGAGATGATAAGATCACACTTTTCCCTGATAGCTTCATCTATTATTTCATCGGTAACATCCAGGCATATTAATGCTTTGCTGACATCAGAATTTCTGTCACCAAGCATCAATCCTGAATTATCATAATCTTCCTGAAAATGCAAGGGAGCAAATTCCTCCAGTGCTTCAATAACTTTGGATAATTTCATGATGATGGCATTTTAATTCTTTAAAAATTCAACGGATCAAACATTTAACAAAAATAATCCATATCTCTAACTTGATTAATTTATAAATTAATCAATAAGATAAAAGATAAAAGGCTAAAGACAAAAGTTATATAAAGTTAATAAACAAACAATAATTTGACCAGTAATTTAATAGTCTTAAAACAAATTTATATAAATACTTGATTTTTATCTTTATACTTTTGTCTTTTGTCTTCTGCATGAATAATGCAGGCTAAATATATTAATGGATTATTTTTTGCTTATGATCAATTATTTATTATATCTTCACATCGATCAATTAACACGGGATCTCTCAATAATTTGATTTCATCAGATTATTTATTAAATTGCCTGTGTGAATCTGATAAAAATAATACTATTACCATTTGCTATTATTTTCGGATGCATCACCTGTATGAGGAACAAGCTGTTCGACTGGAAAATCCTGCCATCTGAAAAGTATAATATTCCTGTCATTTCTGTGGGTAACCTCTCTGTTGGCGGAACAGGAAAAACACCACAGGTAGAATATATTATTCAACTATTATTAAATAAATATAAAGTTGCAACACTCAGCAGGGGTTATAAAAGAAAAACACATGGCTTTCGGCTGGCAACCAAGGAATCAACATATAAGGAAATTGGTGATGAGTCTTTGCTTTTCAAAAATAAATTTAGTGATATTCATGTTGCAGTAGATGAAAACAGAAGGAATGGGATCAAGATCCTAATGAAACATTTTCCGGAACTTGAAGTTATCATACTTGATGATGCTTTTCAACACCGTTATGTTAAACCAGGATTATCAATTCTTACAACAGACTTCCATAATATATATGCTAATAATTTTCTTTTACCGAGCGGAACATTAAGAGAATTCAAATGCGGAGCAAAAAGAGCTGATATAATCATTGTAACGAAAACCCAGAAAGTATTCTCACCGATAACGAAACGAAGACTAGCCGGCCTCATTAAGCCCATGCCTCATCAATATCTTTTCTTTACATATATCGATTACGGTGAGATCATTCCATTGAATCCCGAAGACATAAGCCTACTCAAGGAAGACATCAAAACCATTCTGATGTTTTCAGGAATTGCTAATTCATATCCCCTTCAGGAACACCTCAGGGATCAATGCAATGAACTTGTTATTATGGATTATCCTGACCATCATGCCTATACAATGAAAGATCTGGATAAAATCAAATATAATTTCGACAGGATATTCATTAAAAACAAAATCATTGTTACAACGGAAAAAGATGCGATACGTCTTAAAAATTCAGAATTTTCAAGTATTATAAAGAAACTGCCCATCTTTTATATTCCCATAGAAATTAAATTCCATAATGGAGATAATGCTATATTTGACGCACGAATTATAGAATATGTTGAAAAGAATAAAAGAATCATGCAGGTTCATACAAAAAAAGATAAGTCTGAAACCTGAAATAGGTATAGTTCTGGGTACCGGCCTGGCAGACCTGGTCAAAGAGATCGAAATATTAAATTCCATTCCCTATAGCATCATACCACATTTTCCCGTATCCACAGTAGAAGGGCATTCCGGCAATCTGATTTTCGGCAGAATGAAAAGTAAAAATGTCGTTGTTATGCAGGGTAGATTTCATCATTATGAAGGTTATTCGATGAAAGATATTACTTTTCCCATCAGGGTGATGAAATACCTGGGCATTCAATTACTAATACTTTCCAATGCAAGTGGTGGAATAAACCCGGAATATAAAGTTGAGGATATCATGATCGTTGATGATCACATCAATCTGATGTGGGATAATCCTTTGATCGGAAAGAACGAAAAGAAAATAGGTCAACAATTTCCGGATATGAGCGCACCATATGATAAGGAATTGTCTGCCAAAGCAATGGGAATTGCAAAAAAAAATAATATCCGATGTCATGTGGGAGTATATGCAGGAGTCAAGGGGCCGAATTTTGAGACACCGGCTGAGTATCGATACCTCAGAATCATCGGAGTAGATGCCGTTGGGATGTCAACAGTACCTGAAGTCATTACTGCAAGGCATATGCATCTCCCCTGTCTGGCTTTTTCAGTTATTTCAGATCTGGGTGTTGAAGGAAAAATAAAGAAAATCACACATAAGGAGATTATAAAAGAAGCTCAAAAAACCGAACCCAAACTTGCATTGATCATTAAAGAATTATTATCTTCGTGATAAAGAAGGTGTTTTCTAAAATCATTCGTATTGCATTGACATATTCATGACTTGCAATCCCCAGGGTTTGCCAATCCTGTATTTTTTATTTCTGAATGGATACAAGATAAGGCTGAATCCAACCAAACTTGCACTCGTTATGATGGTTCCTTGATCAATTATCGGATATTCCTTGTTTATAGCATTATTAAATCCATCAAGAACGAAATATCCGGCGCCGGCAATAAACGATAATACGGAAATTAAATTTACAGTATACCGTTCCCGCTTAATTAATTCAATATCATTAATAAAAACTTCATGCACATAGCCAATAACTACTGTAGAATCAGTAATACGGTTAATCATTCCATTGATTTTTAATTGCTTATGTATAGTTTTAACAGAAATCGATGTTCCGATCCCGTATTTGTAATTTTGAAAAGTTCCGGGCTTTTCCAATAAGAGTATCCTCTGGGCAAGAATTCCCTGAGAAAACACAATGAAGAAAAAACACAGGGTAATCAACATCTTTTTATTCATAAGCTCAGGCTTTGCCAGATAAATTTACAAATTAACTAAATAATATCTTAACATTATCTTTGTTAAAAAATTTCCAAGCTGATGAAAAAAACTATTTTGCCTGTAGGTTTGTATATTCTGATCTTTCTTTTTGCCTGCCAGCCAGGTTCAAGGCAAACTGACCAAGTTATTATTATGGGCCATGTCACTGATTATAATAACAAGAAAGTGGTGCTAAGTAAATTAGATATCAAAGAGATTCACCCTGTTGATTCAGTCATCACCGATGATGAAGGTAAATTTAATTTTAAAGTTATAATTGATGATGCCGGATTCTATTTGCTGAAATTCGATGATGATATAACAACCCTGGTGCTGAAAAAAGGAGATAAAATAAGTTTAGTTGCACAAGCTGATAATATTTCCGGTTCATACCATGTTGAAGGTTCTGATGAATCATCATTATTGGAAAAATTTGAGCACTTCACACAACGTAATTTAAAAAAAGTAGATTCTTTGAAAGTTCTTTTTGATAAAAATAAATATGAACCGAATTTCTTTGCCATAAGAAGCCTGCTGGACCAGGCATACCTGGATATTTTTTATGCCCAGAAAACATTTGCCGGTGATCTGTTAAAAAAAAACCCGTCATCGCTTTCTTCATTGATTATAATCAATCGTCGTTTTGGTCAAAACAAGATTTTTGACGATGAAGAGGATTTCCACTATTTCAAAACAGTGGACAGTGGTTTAACGGTAACTTATCCAAATAACATACATTTCTTTAATCATCATCAAAGGGTATTGGCAATCGAAAAAAAGAATGCCGAATTTAAAAAGTCGCAGGAACGACTGGCAATCGGCAAATCAGCACCTGAAATAATAAGGGAAGATTATGATGGCAGATCATACAGCCTTTCTGCATTACATGGAAAAACAGTACTCTTATATTTTTGGGCTGCATGGGATGCCAAAAGCCGCAAGACTAATCACAAGCTTACCGAATTATATGATAAATATAAAGCTAAAGGCTTTGAGATTTATGCATTTTCATTGGATAGCCATAAACAGGTCTGGGAAAAAGCCATCAAGCTGGACAAGCTTCAATGGATCAATGTTAGCGACCTGAAAAACATATACTCTCCCGTTATAAAATTGTATCAGGTTCCAGAAAAACTACCATATTTCTATATCATTGATGAAGAAAGCAAAATATTGGATAAGGGTGCTGATTTTGAAAAGATCAGAATCAAACTTGAAAACCATCTTAATAAATTAACCATCATATCCTCTGATTTTCTTAATATTGTATTCTGAAAATTATAAGGTCATTGGAACAGTCATCAAATAACATTAAATCCCAAGGAAAGATCTATTTTGCCTCCGATTTTCACCTGGGTATCCCGGATAAGGCAAGCAGTTTGAAACGGGAAAAGCTTCTGGTTAAATGGTTATCTGAAATAAAAAATGATGCCAGGGAAATTTTCCTGATGGGGGATATCTTTGACTTCTGGTTTGAATATAAAACAGTTGTCCCAAAAGGCTATGTTCGCCTTCTGGGCAAGTTGGCCGAAATTACTGACTCAGGCATACCTGTGCATCTTTTCCGTGGAAATCACGACATCTGGGCATTTGATTATCTGGATAAGGAAGTAAATATCATACTCCATCGTAAACCTGTCATTAAAGAATTTTATGGGAAGAAGTTTTACCTTGCACATGGTGACGGACTCGGACCGGGAGACAGTGGTTATAAATTACTAAAAAAAGTGTTCGAATGCCGTTTTTGTCAATTGTTATTCCACTGGCTCCATCCCGATCTGGGAGCACGAATGGGACTATTTTTTTCACAAAAAAGCCGCCTGGCAAACATTACAAAAAAAGGACGCCATGAAAAGGCTCCAAATAACTATAAAAATGAGATGTTGTACAATTATGCCATTGATATCATCAAAGCCGGAATTAATGTTGACTACATTGTATTCGGACACAGGCATATTCCCTTAAATATTGAATTGAATAAAAAAACCAGGCTTGTTATCCTGGGCGACTGGCTTACTAATTTCTCCTATGCTGTTTTTGATGGCAAAACTCTGGAAATCAAATTCTTTAACAAAATCTAAACAAACTTTTCAATCAGTTCAATGAGCCTGTGTGCGTAACCCATCTCATTATCATACCAGGCAACTACTTTCACGAACATGTTTTTATCACCCAGAACTGCAGTTAATCCGGCATCAAAGATGGCTGAATGAGGATTTCCAATAACATCGATTGAAACGATCGGGTCTTCTGTATATTCAAGAATTCCCTTCAGGTACGTTTCTGATGCTTCTTTAAATGCTTTATTAATCTCTTTAATGCTTGTTGGTTTTAGCAAGATACATGTCAAGTCGGTCAATGAGCCATCCGGAACAGGCACCCTGATACCTGCACCACCAAGGTTATTCTTTAAATGAGGAAATATTTTGGTTGCTGCCTTGGCAGCTCCAGTAGTTGTCGGTACTATGGAACACGCCGCAGCACGTCCCCTCCGAAGATCACTGTGCGGGGCATCCAGAAGATTCTGATCTTTTGTATATGAATGAACTGTAGTAATAAAAGCTCTTTTTATTCCCCAAAATTTATCCAGGATCATGATCAAAGGCGCAACATTGTTGGTAGTGCATGATGAATTTGAAATGATTACATCATTTTTGTCAATTATCTCATCATTCACACCAAGAGCAATATATTTAACATTATCACTTTCACCCATTGCCGGAGCAGAAATTATCACTTTTCTGGCGCCTGACCCGGTAACATGAAGAATAGCCTGTTCCCTGGTAACAAATTTTCCTGTCGATTCGATCACCACATCTATATTCATATCTTTCCATGGGAGTTTTCCAGGATTTTCCTCACATAAGACTCTGACCTTCTTTCCATTCACAATTAAATATTCATTATTAATCCGTACATCAGCATCAAACGTACCGTGGATGGAGTCGTATTTCAACAAGTGAGCAAGAGTCTTTGCTACAGTCAGGTCATTTACAGCAACGACCTCCATATTATCCTTATGAAGCATTGAACGGAAGGTAACTCTTCCTATTCTTCCAAATCCATTAATGGCAACCCTGATCTTTGACATAATTTTTATTGATTAATATTAGCCGGGGATTTTACAATTATCCATCTGATGATTACACAAATACTATCAGAAGAATGCAAAAATATTTAATTTGTTTTTATAAAACCGTTTTTCTTGAAGAATTCTTAAATTTACCAGCTCTAAATACCAGAATAGTTATTACTATTAAATTAATCAGATTTATTATGGAACATGTGAAAAAATACATCGAAGAAAATAAAGATCGTTTTCTTGAAGAATTATTCAAACTGATCAGGATCCCATCAATCAGTTCTGAAACTGCACACAAAGGAGATATGCTTAAGACAGCAGAATATTGGAAGGACTTAATCCTTCAGGCAGGTGCAGATAAGGCAGAAATCATGGCAACGGATGGAAATCCGGTAGTTTATGGAGAAAAAATAATTGATTCCAAAGCACCTACCGTTCTAATTTATGGCCATTATGATGTAATGCCTGTTGATCCGCTTGACCTATGGAAATCACCTCCCTTTGAGCCAGAAATCCGGGATGGCAAGATATTTGCTAGGGGGGCCGATGATGATAAAGGCCAGGCATTTATGCATGCAAAAGCTTTTGAATTTATGGTTCAATCAAATACTTTACCATGCAATATTAAATTCATGATTGAAGGTGAAGAAGAAATAGGATCTGTAAGCCTGGGAAAATTTTGTGAAAATAACAGGGAACTGTTAAAGGCTGATATCATACTTGTTTCCGATACGGGAATGATAGCACCTGACATTCCATCAATTACAACCGGACTAAGAGGGTTAAGCTATATGGAAGTCGAAGTTACAGGACCAAATAAAGACCTGCATTCAGGAATATTTGGCGGGGCAGTTGCCAACCCTGCAAATATTCTCGCTAAAATGATAGCTTCCCTGACTGATGACAATAATCATATTACCATCCCCGGTTTCTATGATGATGTTGAACCAATCAGCGATGAAGAACGGGCTAAAATGGCCAAAGCACCATTTGACCTTGAAGAATACAAGAAAGCATTAGATATTAAAGATGTATGTGGAGAAAAAGGATATAACACCAACGAGCGCACTGGTATTCGTCCTTCACTTGATGTTAATGGTATTTGGGGAGGCTATACCGGCGAAGGTGCAAAGACCGTCATCCCATCAAAAGCATACGCAAAGATCTCAATGCGCCTGGTTCCAAATCAAAATCATGAAAAGATCAACAAATTATTTGAAGAATATTTTAAATCCATTGCACCTCCCTGTGTTAAGGTGAAGGTCAAAGCACTTCATGGGGGACAGGCATATGTTTCTCCAACCAATATACCCGCATACAGAGCTGCTGAATTGGCGTTCGAAAAAGTTTATGGCAAAAAACCTATCCCTGTAAGAAGTGGTGGCAGTATACCTATTATTTCAACATTTGAGAATATACTGGGATTAAAATCCCTATTGCTTGGATTTGGGCTGGAATCAGATGCTATCCATTCTCCAAACGAAAACTACCCGCTGGAACAATTCGTCAATGGAATTGAAACAATTTCTTACTTCTATATGTATTTTGCTGTAATTATGAAATAGCCGGTAAAGTCTGCCAAGCCAGAGTGGCAGGAGATTAGTTTTTTAATTTTTTATATGCTTCAATACCTTTGTTAAGGAATTTCAGGTATTTATCAACATTGGGTTCAAATGCCATAGGATCGGTCAGTTCTTTTCCTTCATGGTTAAGGATCACATAAAATGGTTGTGCATTCACTCCGAACCTGGTAATTTGATAATCCGTATTCTTTCTGCCAATAGTCTTTTTAACTTTTCCATCGAAAGTTGATGTGACCCATTCTTCTTCAGGCAATTTTGTTTTATCATCAACATAAAGAGCTACAATCACAAAATCATTTCTTAATCTTTCCAGGACTTGCGGATCAGACCACACATTTTTTTCCATCACTTTGCAATTGGTACAGGCATGGCCTTTAATATCCAGGAACACAGGTTTATTTAATTGTTTAGCGCATGCCATACCCTGTTCCAGGTCAAAGTAACCTTGTAAGCCATGCGATAAATGAAAAATATCAGCATATTTCGGTTCATCACACAAGGCCGGTGATGTTCTTCCACTGGTTGAAACAACACTGATATTTTTGGTGCTTTCCATAATGATCTCATCAAGGTCCCATGCCGATTCAGATGGTAAATAGCCTGAAACAGCTTTCAGGGGTGCACCGAACATGCCCGGGAATAAATACAGCACAAAAGAGAAGGTAATAATGACCAGTACCAACCGTGGAACGCTGATATAATTGACAGGGCTATCATGTGCAAATTTTATCTTACCCAGCAGATAAAATCCCATCAATGCAAATAACACGATCCATATAGCGATATATACTTCCCTTGTAATTCCCCAATCCAATACCTGATTTGGAACAAGCAAATATTTCATTCCAATGGCAAGGATGATAAACGCTAAAACGACTTTAACAGAATTCAGCCAACCGCCTGACTTAGGCAATTTATCCATCCATGACGGGAAAATAGCAAGTACCGTAAAAACAATTGCAAAGGCCAGTGAAAATCCAAACATCCCAACAGTAGGTTTTATTACCTGACCGGTTGCTGCTTCTACTAAAATTCCTCCTATAAACGGTGCTGTGCAGGAAAATGAAACCAATACTAGTGTTAATGCCATAAAGAAAGCTCCAATATATCCGCCCTTATCAGCTTGCTTATCAGATTTATTGGTTAACCAAGCAGGAAGTACGATCTCAAACATACCAAAGAATGAGGCAGCAAAGATGGCAAATAAAACAAAGAAAAATACGTTTGTGATCCAATTCTCACTCACTATTTTTATGGTCTCAGCGCCAAACAACACTGATACTAATACGCCTATAACAGTATATATGAATATGATAGACAAGCCAAATACAAAAGCCTGAGTTTTGGCCTTTAGTTTATTATTACTGGCGCTCATAAAAAAGGAAACTGTCATCGGGATCATCGGATATACACATGGAGTAAGTATACCTACAAATCCAACACCAAGAGCGATCAGGAAAAAAGCCCATAATGATTCAGAGCCTTCTTCTGGCTCACCAGGTTCAGTTTCTATTATTATTTCAGTTAGTTCTGCAATCTTTATCTCCTCTTCATCAACCTGCTGCTGTGCAGTTAAACCTTGAATGTCAAATGCAAATTCCACATATTCTGGGGGTAAACAGCGGCTGTCGTCACATGCCATGAACTCAAGTTCACCTTTAATAATAAAATGCTCATTCGTTTTGATCTTGATATTTTGTTTGAAAATAGCCTCACCGTCATGGTATTTAAGCATCATTTCAAATGCATTGTCATACTTCTCGATAGGCTCAGATGAAAAAATATCATCTATCAACTCATACTTATCGGATTCTTCAAAGTGAAATGAAGTTGGAATAGGGCCATTTGGAGGAAGATCTATTGAATACACATGCCAGCCTTTATCAATACTGGCCTTTATGATCAATTCAACTTCATCACTTTTAAGTTTCTTCGAATCAAAACTCCATTTAACAGGCTGTACGATTTGTGCTATGGCCGTATATGATATTATCAAAACTAAAATAATCGTTAATAAGAAAATATTAGCTTTAGAATTCATAAGACTTTTCATCCAATTTAAGTTTTAATTTTATACTCTTTTTACTGAAAATAACTCCGTTCCTCAGGATGGATCCATGGTGTGCAAAATTAAAATAAAAGAAGTAACTCAAGAAAAAATATTTCCCTGGTTAAAGGGGTTATTTTATACCGGTCATCAATACGATGTCCAACAACCCAAGCGATATCCTTCCCGGAACATAACAACCAAATATTTTTTTTATCAGTTAACGGAACTTTATTATCAATCAGAAAATCACTGATCTTCTTTTTACCTTTCATTCCCAAAGGATAAAAATAATCTCCCTTTTTCCATTTTCTTAACATAAGCGGAAATGTAAGTTTTTCATTATCCAGATAAGCCAGGTCAGTTCTGTCCCGGATCCGGAATTCTTCAGCCGGTAATAAAGAAAGCTTCAGATGAACCGGTTCATAAATTTCCGTGGTATCTGCATTTATCAATAAAGTTTCTTTGTTTTCCTTATCCTTTTCTATCCGTGTAATGATCAGGTATTTTCTGTCAAGCACCAATTGATGTGTTGCAGAGTAAAAAATTTTACCTGGCTGATCTTCCAATGTTTCAATGATCTCATTAACAATAGCAGCATTGAAACTGTATGGAGAAAGAAATTCATAAAGGTATGTCCTGACAGGTGTCAACAATAATATTTCTTCGATCGGGATCTTCACCCTGTCACTTTCATATTTTATCAGGGATTTCCTTTTTTCATCGACAGCACACCTGAAGATGGTTTCTGTTTCCTTTAATCTGTCAATGGTTTGAATGATATCAATATTAAAGGAAGGGTTCAATTGTTTAAATAAAGGTATTACTTTTCGCCTCAATTTATTACGCATATACTTTTCTTCCAAATTACTGCTGTCTTCCCTGTATAAAAGTTTATTTTCCTTTATATAATTTTCAATATCCTGCCTGTAAGCATAAAGCAATGGACGAACTAAATGGCCTTTTTTAGGGCTTATACCGGTCAATCCTGAGATACCGGTTCCCCTGGTAAGATTAACAAAAAAAGTTTCAACAACATCATCAAGATGATGTCCTGTTGCATAATAATCATATCCTGAAATTTTAATAAGTTCCTCAAACCATTGATACCTTAATTCCCTGGCAGCCATTTGGATGGATATTCCATTTGCACGGGCATAGGAACTGGTATTAAAAGGTTTTATAAATAAAGGAACATCATATTGTTCAGCTAATTTTCGCACAAATAATTCATCTTCATCTGATTCATCACCCCGGAGGCAAAAATTACAATGTGCTAATGCAAAGTTATATCCTGCCGTATGAAACAGTTTAACCAGTGTAACTGAATCCATTCCGGCACTAACTGCCAGAAGGATTTTATCTGCCGGCCCAAAAAGGTTATTTTTCCCGATGAATTCTTTAAACCGTTGAAACATAATGGCAAAACTACAAAAAAGTAACTATCTGATTGCTAATATAAGAACAAACAAAATTATTAATTTTAAGGCATGGAAATTATTGATGATCTTGGCCGTAAAATAATATTACATAAACCTCCGGAAAGAATTGTTTCTTTAGTCCCTTCCGTGACCGAGACACTCTGTGATCTAGGATTGGCAAATTGCCTGGCAGGAGTAACAGATTATTGTATTCATCCCGGGAAACTTGTGAAGCGAATTCAAAAGATTGGAGGGACAAAAACAGTTGATTTGAATAAAATTCGCGTTTTAGATCCCGACATCATTATTGCAGTTAAAGAAGAAAACAAAAAAGAGACGATTGAATATCTGGCAAAAAGCTACCCTGTTGTGGTTTTGGATGTGAATTCTTTTGATAAAGCCCTGGAGATGATCCATTTGTTGGGAAGATTGTTCAGAAAGGTAAACAAGGCTACTGAAATGGCAACATCAATCCGGCAAGCATTCAAAGATATCCGTTCTCTGAAGATAAAAAAGAGTTATTTATATTTAGTATGGAAAGATCCTTACCTTGCTGCCGGGAGTAATTCCTATATTCATTCCCTGCTGTCTTTACTTTCTTTATCAAATTGTGTAGCAGAATCTGAAGAAAACTATCCACGGGTTAATATTTCTGATCATTGTAACTGTGATCTTATTTTCCTTCCCTCAGAACCATACCTATTCAGAATTTCCGACAAACTGGAAATCCGGCGAATATGCAAAAATTCTACGGTGTTTTCTGTTGATGGAGAAATGTTCTCCTGGTATGGTAGCCGGATGATCCTGTCCGCAAAATATATAAAAAGCCTGATTCCGGTAATAAAACAAAAAACCTCCCGGTAAATTGAGAGGCTTTGTAAGTTTATAGTCTTTAATATTACTTTACAATCCAGCTATTTTCCTTGATCAAATCAATGACGTTTTTGATCTTTGTATTTTCTTTGGCTTTTTCCATTTGCTCTTCCAACAACATACCATAATTAGAAACACCAGGACAATTTCTGATCACACCTGTTGCAAGAGGAAAATCAGGAAGTGTCATACGAACAAGCATATAGTGGGTAGTATCATCAGGGTCTCTGGCATCATGAATCAGGACATCATTTTCTGATATTCCATATTTGCTAATCCTGGCAACTTTCAGCCTGGAATCTTTCATTATAATGCCTTTATCCTTGTTTTTACCAAAGATCATTGGCTTTCCGTGCTCAAGGAAGATCTGGTTATCATCACGGACATCTTTTCTGGTTATTAACGAATGGATCTTATTACTGAATATCACACAATTCTGCAATATCTCAACGACAGAAGCACCCCGGTGTCTTGATGCTTCCAGAAATACCTGTTCCATTCTTTTGGGTTCTGTATCAACAACACGAGCAAAGAAGGCACCCTGAGCTCCCATTGTAAGTTCACCGGGTTTAAATGGGTTTTCAATGGTTCCATCCGGTGATGTTTTAGTCACAGTCCCTTTGGGAGTAGTTGGTGAATACTGCCCTTTGGTCAAGCCATAAATCTTATTATTAAAGATCAAGATATTCATATCAACATTCCTTCTGATAACATGAATAAAATGGTTACCTCCAATTGCCATGCAATCACCATCACCTGTAATGTGCCAAACATCAAGTTTCGGATTGGCTATCTTGATGCCGGAAGCAATTACAGCTCCCCTCCCATGCAATCCATGAAAGCCATAAGTATTAATGTAATAAGGGAACCTGGATGAACAGCCTATTCCTGAAACAACGACAACATCCTCTTTCCTGGTGCCACTTTCAACCAATGCATTTTGAACAGCTGAGAGTATTGCATAGTTGCCGCAACCGGCACACCATTTTACCTCGTTGTCAACCTTATAATCATTTTTGGTTACCACAGGTCGTGTTTCGATCTTTGTATTTTTTTCATCAGCCATTTTTAACCCTCCAGAATTTGAATAACTTTCTCTTTTAATTCGGAAATCATAAAAGGAAGCCCCTGTATCTTATTATATTGCAGAAATTGAAATTGTGGTAATTGAGAACGAAGATAAATAGCAAACTGACCCAGGTTCATCTCGCAAATTAAGATCTTCCTGAATTTACTAAAGACTTTTTCGGTATTTTTCGGTAATGGTTTAATATAATTAAATTGTGCAAGGCTGATGCTCTTACCTTCTTCCTGCAAACCTTTTACTGCTGAAACAAGAGCACCATAAGTGCCACCCCATCCAACGACCAGTAGTTCACCTGATTCTTCCCCGATTACTTCAAGTTCCGAAATATCATTGGCAACATATTGAACCTTTTCCTCCCTTATTTTTACCATCCTCTCATGGTTCAGCGGGCCATTTGACACAATGCCTGTAATATCTTCTTTTTCCAGGCCACCAATACGGTGTCTCAATCCTTCCTGTCCGGGTAATGCCCAATAACGCACATGTGTTTTTTTATTTCTTTTATATGGCTTGTATTCGGAATCATTATCTTTCACTAACGGAGGTTTGATCTTTGGCATATCCTGTATACCTGGTAATTCCCATAGCTCGGATCCGTTGGCAAGGTATCCATCTGAAAGAAGGATAACCGGAACCATATGTTCAAGGGCTATTTTACCAGCCATATAAGCAAAATGAAAACAATTGGCAGGAGAGCTGGCAGCTAAGACAACACAAGGACTTTCTCCATTTCTTCCGTAAAGGGCCTGTAACAAGTCTCCCTGTTCTGGTTTGGTTGGCAAGCCGGTAGCCGGTCCGCCCCTTTGCACATCAACAATCACGATCGGCAATTCAGTTATTACAGCCAATCCTATTGCTTCGCTCTTTAATGCCAGGCCAGGGCCGGATGTTGTTGTCACTGCAAAAGAACCAGCAAAACTTGCTCCAATAGCGGCGTTAATTCCGGCAATTTCATCTTCGGCCTGGAAAGCTTTGACACCAAGATGTTTCCTTTTTGAAAGTTCCTGAAGAATTTCACTGGCAGGAGTGATTGGATATGACCCGATAAACAGTTCCAGTCCGGCACGTTCCGCTGCAGCAATCAAGCCCCATGCAAGAGCAATATTTCCGGTAATGCTTCTAAACCTTCCCTTTCTTTCCTTAATGGGATTGATCAGGTATGTGGTCTTGAGAGCTTCAATCGTTTCTGCATAATCGTATCCTGCTTTTAATACCCTTTTGTTGGCATCAGCAAGTATGGGCTTTGATTTAAATTTTTGATCCAGGAAGTTTCCCCCGAACTTAAGATCTTTATTAAACAACCAATACAGTATACCAAGTGCAAACTGATTCTTTGTTCGTTCGGCAGATTTGGAATCAAGCCCCAGGTCCCTGATTGACGCCTTGCTAAGATAAGTAATTGGTGCCTTTACAACATTGTAGCCATTCAGTGATCCATCGCCAATCGGATCTTCAATATATCCTGCTTTTTTGTAATGTTTATTATCGAAATTATCTATGTCGATAATGATAATTGCACCAGGCTTTACCCATTTCATATTAGCTTTTAAAGCTGCCGGATTCAGAGCAATCAAAACATCCGCGAGATCACCCGGTGTTTTTATCTCTTTATGTCCTATATGAACCTGAAAGCCTGATACGCCAGCCAAAGTCCCCTGAGGAGCTCTGATCTCTGACGGATAATCAGGAAAAGTAGAAAGATCATTTCCATCAAAAGCAGAAGTTTCAGAAAATTGTGTGCCACTAAGCTGCATACCGTCACCGGAGTCACCAGCAAACTTTATAACAATATCATCAACCTCAACAACATTGCCGTTCATTTATATCATTTTTTATTGAACAAAAAAATCTCCGCAAAGTTATACGTTTTATTATTCGAAAAGGTATTAATTCATAAAATTTTTTTTACTGGTGTTTTACAACCATTAGTGACCAGTGATCAGTGATCAGTGATCAGTGACGAGAGGGAGAGATTTACGATTCACGACTCACGATTTACGATTTACGATTTACTAACAGCCACTCGAACGATAACTAAAAAAAATCTGTATGGGAGGGAATCCATACTGACTTTATTTAGAATATTTATAAATTTTAAGAATTATTTTGAATTTTTATTAATTCTAAAATTTTTATGTAATATTTGCATGTGAATAAAATAACAATACGTTTCATTTAAATTATTGAATCATGGCTTATATAATCACAGAAGATTGCACAGCATGCGGCACTTGCATTGACGAATGTCCTGTCGAAGCTATTTCTGAAGGTGATATTTACAAGATCGACCCCGATCTTTGTACGGATTGTGGTTCATGTGCCGACGTTTGCCCGGTAGACGCGATAGAACCAGAATAAGAATTTAAGTTCATCAAACAAACGCAATTAGCATTAAAAAGTCCATCCATACGGGTGGACTTTTTTATTTTGAACCATTCTTAATAAAATTATTTTATACTTTTGTATCTTGTTATGTTAATACTGCATTATTTGCATGAAATAAAATCAATTGATCAATTTGCCACTTTTTATATATAATATTATATGAGAAAAAAAGTAGATTTTCTGGTTATTGGTTCGGGCATTGCCGGTTTGATTTTTGCGTTGAAAGTGGCAGATAAAGGTAAAGTATGCATCATTACCAAGTCAAATGTTGAAGAAACAGCCACAAAATATGCCCAGGGGGGCATTGCAGCTGTTATGTATACTCCCGACACGTATGAAAAACATATCCGTGATACTATAATTGCCGGTGACAGTCTGAACAAAAAAAAGATTGTTGAAATAACGATAACAGAATCCACAGACAGGATCAAAGAACTGATTGAATGGGGAGCCAATTTCGACAAAAAAGAATCCGGAAGATTTGACCTTGCGAAAGAAGGCGGACATTCTGAATACAGGGTATTGCATCATAAGGACAGCACAGGACTGGAAATCGAAAGGGCCTTATTGAATAAAATTAAAAATCACCCAAACATTGAGATCCTTGAAAATCATTTTACTGTTGATATTCTAACACAGCATCATTTAGGAAAAAAAGTAAATCGCAAAACTTCTGATATAGCCTGTTACGGAGCCTATATTTTGAATCCGGAGACCAGAAAGATTCATACTGTATTATCGAAATTAACCCTTATTGCAACTGGCGGCATCGGAAATGTTTACAATACAACTACCAATCCGTTGATCGCCACAGGTGATGGCATTGCTATGGCATACCGGGCCAAAGCAGTTGTCGAAAACCTGGAATTCGTTCAATTCCATCCCACTTCATTGTATAATCCGAATGAAAGGCCTTCTTTTCTGATTACTGAAGCTTTAAGAGGATTTGGTGCCATCCTGAAAACAAAAGACGCCAAAGAATTCATGCACAAATATGATGAGCGGGGATCACTTGCACCCAGAGATATTGTTGCAAGAGCAATTGATAATGAAATGAAACTATCTGGTGATGATTATGTCGAACTTGACTGCAGGCAATTAGACAGGAATGAACTAATCAGCAACTTCCCACGGATTTACGCCCAATGTCTGAGCACAGGTATTGATATAACCAAAGAAATGATCCCGGTAGTACCTGCAGCACATTATGTTTGTGGAGGCATCAGGGTCGATGAATATTCCCGTACCTCAATATTGAACCTGTATGCTTCCGGGGAATGTGCATCAACAGGATTGCATGGAGCCAACAGGCTGGCATCCAATTCCCTCCTTGAATCTGCCGTCTTTTCACACAGAGCAAGTATTGATGCCAGGCAACAAATCGAATCGATTGACTTTTGTGATGAAATACCCGATTGGGATGCAGGGGGTACTGTACTGAATGAGGAAATGATCCTTGTCACACAATCATTGAAAGAGCTGCAATCCATTATGAGTAATTATGTAGGGATCGTACGTTCCAATCTGCGTTTGAAACGTGCTCTTGACAGGCTCGAGATTATTTACATGGAAACAGAGGATTTATACGCAAAATCCATTTTAACTGTTAATATTTGTGAATTAAGGAATATGATCAATATAGCTTACCTGATCATAAAAATGGCCATGCAGCGCAAGGAAAGCTGCGGGCTACATTATTCTCTTGATTATCCTGTGAAAAAAAGAAATTATTCGTAATCCCCATTTTATAATTCATAAATATAAGGAAAAGCAGAACGTTTAGCAGTTATAATATGTAAACAAGTTGGTATAAATAAAAAACGCCCTCGTACAAGGGTATTTTTTTCAGTCCTTTTACAATCCTAACTTTTGCTTTACCAAAGGCAAAATATTATCACCTTTTTCAAAGTAAAGAAGGATTCCCATACCTGCATCAAAAATGTACGTATACCCATTTTCTTCAGCAACTTCCCCGATTGCTTTTTTCGCCTTTTCAATCAATGGATTAAAAAGTTCAGCCTGTTTGTTTTGAAAGTCCATTTCAGCATTTTGCTGAAAAGCCTGGATCCTTGCTTCAAGATCTGTAATCTCTTTTTCTTTGGTTTGTTTGATAATCACGGACATTGTGGCTATATTGGCCTGGTAACCCTGTACCTTATTCTGATATTCCACCAGCATAGCCTGTACTTGACTTTCCAGGGATTTCTGGTATGCCAATAATTGTTCTTCAACAGAGTCTTTACCGGGCATCATTTCAATTAATTCATTTGAATTAATATAACCAAGTTTAGCATTGGTCTGTGCCAATGCAGGCAACGTAAAAACTAATATTGCCAATAATGTAATACTACGAAGTATGGTTTTCATTTGATTCTTTTGAAGGTTAATACTTAAATGATGAGCAAATTTATACAAATATTCCAATTTAAGGAATATATTTTAATTGTTTTTCATTTTATCAACC
Organism: Bacteroidales bacterium; assembly: GCA_030606625.1. Lineage (GTDB taxonomy): Bacteria > Bacteroidota > Bacteroidia > Bacteroidales > B18-G4 > JAUWGC01. Next base: position 20,282 of record JAUWGC010000011.1, read on the forward strand.
ATTTTTTTCACACCTTCATTGTTACGGCTGGGAGTATTTTTGTCACCGCTTGTTTTTGTCTCCTGTTTGACGCGGTCTCCACGTCTGACGGTTTGCATCACACTGCCTACTTCATCCAACACATCATCAGAGATATCAAATTTTTCTTTTGCATAAAGAATTGTCAAACTGCCAGCTTTATCAAAAACAAATGAATAATTATTTGTTTCTGCAACTTCCATGATAGCATTATAAATTTTCTCCTGTATAGGCTGAATCAATTCCTGTCTTTTCTTATAAAGGTCGCCATCCCTTCCAAATCTCTGTTTCTGGAGATCTTTGGCTTCTTTTTCCTTTTGAATGATTTCATTTTCCCTTTGCTTTTTCATATCCTCGGGAAGCAAAACTGCTTCAGCCTGATAAGCTTTATAAAGTTTGTCAACTTCAGCAAATTTTGTTTCAATTTCTTTTTGCCATTTTATGGACAGTTCATCCAGGATATCCTGGGCATCTACATACTCCGGAATATTCGCCAGGATATACTCCGTATCAACAAATGCATATTTTTGAGCCAAAACAATTCCACTGATTGTCAACGCAATAAATAATAAAAATAATTTTTTCATGATATAGTCCTCCTATATATTTCAGATGTTCAATATTTTAAGGCAAAAAGCCTGCCAAATTTTAAAAATATATTAATCAATTGACTGGTTAATTGAGAAGTGGAAATTACCTCCACTTTTCAATCCCGGAATAAAGACATCATCAAAGCCATAACCCCAGTCAAGGCCAAGAACCCCGAACATCGGCAGGAATATCCTCACCCCGAATCCTGCAGATCTGTATACATCAAATGGATTAAAGTCCTTGGCATAAACCCAGTTATTACCTGCTTCCAGAAAACCTAAAATATAGATCGTTGCAGTAGGATTCAATGAAAGAGGATACCGTAATTCAAGAGTATATTTAGTATATAATGTACCACCTACGCCTTTGTACAGGTAATTATCCGGTGTAATAAGTTCAGGACGGTCATACCCCCTCATACCTATGATCTCTCTCCCATCCATCTGGTTATAACCAGTCAATCCATCACCGCCAAGGTAAAATCTTTCGAATGGTGTAACACCGATCTTTGAATTATAATCTCCCAGGATTCCAAATTTGGCCCTGGAAAGCAATACCAGTTTATCCGCAATTTCAGTATAGAATGCAGCCAGAAATTTCCACTTATGATATTCAATCCATCTGTATTTTTCATCCGGATCCATTGTTGAATAGTCCTTCTTTGAAAAAAGAGAATAAGGAGGTGTCATCTCAAGTGAAAGAGATAATTCTGACCCTCCTCTCGGATAAATTGGGCTTGGTGTTATAGAATTTCTGGATAATATGATATTGTAGCTAAAGTTATTGTAATATCCTGTGCCTGAACCGAAAGCAAGAATTCGGGACCAGTTCTTCAAATCATATCGCTGAAGATTAATGCCCTGGTAAAGGGTGAAGAAATCATCCGGCCAGCGCAACCTTTTTCCCAAACCAAATGAAAGGCCATTGATCTTAAAATATGCCCTTAATGGATCGCCTCTGGGCAAGCCATTGGTATACATGGAATGATAAAACGATACACTGAAAGCATTTGGTTTTTTTCCACCAAGCCAGGGTTCCGTAAATGATGCACTGTAACTGATATAACCTCTTCCGTATGATTGAACCCTGAGACTGAGTTTTTGTCCATCTCCGGAAGGAACCGGATGCCAGGCATTCTTTTTAAAGAAATTCCTCAGGGAGAAGTTGTTGAAAGAAACGCCAAGGGTTCCGATAATTCTTCCATATCCCCATCCTCCGGACAGTTCTATCTGGTCTGCCGAAGTCTCCTCAACCATATATACAATATCAACTGTTCCATCTTCCGGGTTAGGTACCACATCCGGAATAATGGACTCCGGATCAAAATATCTTAACTGGCCAAGTTCACGAATTGTTCTGATAATATCCGACCTGCTGAAAAGTTGCCCCGGCCTGGTTCTGATCTCACGCATGACGACATGATCATTAGTCTTAGTATTGCCCTTAACAGTAACCCTGTTTATTCGTGCTTGCTTCCCTTCCCTTATGCGTATTTCCAAGTCGATTGAATCATTTTCAACCAGCACTTCAACAGGCTCCACAGTAAAGAATAAATATCCGTCATCGAGGTATATAGAGCTAACATCCAAACCAGTCTGATTAAACATCAAATTGGTTTCAAGTAAATCTTTATTATAAATATCTCCTTTCTTAATTCTCAGTACCCTGTTTAACTCTTCACTAGTATATTTTGTGTTACCGACCCAGGTAATATTCCTGAAATAGTACCTGTTACCTTCTTCAACAGTGATATCAATATTGATGGTGTTCTCATCATTCCGGTAAATAGAATCCTTTAAAATCTTAGCATCCCTGAATCCCAGCTCATTGTATTTCAAAATCAGTCTATCCTGGTCACTCTTGTATTCTTCTTCGATATATTTTGATGATTTAAACAACCTTATTCGAACATATTCCCCTAAATACACCTGAACATCATCAATAATATCATAAATTCTCAAACCAAGGGCATTTTTAACCATTTCAAATAACAAGGATTCAATATTATACAAAGGTTTAAAAACCCCTTTTTCTTTTGTTTCCTTTAAAATCTTTTTGATCCTTTCATTCGACAGGTTTTTATTCCCGTATATATTAATATCAAAGATCTTGATCCTGTCATTTTTATCGATATCTATAATCAGTATGACATTATTGGCCCGTGTGGTGTCAGTAATTTGCCTGATATCAACTTCCGTATTGAGAAAACCCTTGGCATTAAAATAACCTGTGATAACATTATTAATGCGAACCAAAAGGTTATCAGTAACGACATCACCTGTGACAAGGTGCATTTCGTCTCTCAAGTTGTCAGCTTCAGACTTTTTTACACCCTTAAAAGAAAATTTAGAAAGCCTTGGCCTCTCCAAAAGATTAATATCAATGAATATTATATCTCCCTGTATATTTGTAACAGTAATTTTTATATTTTCAAAGAGACCCTGGTCCCATAGTTTTTTTATTGCATTTGTGATTTCTTCACCTGGCACTTTGATTTTGTCTCCAACAGCAAGTCCTGAAAGCATGACCAATATTTTTTGATCCAGGTGTTGGACACCAGATACTGTGATACCACCAATCTTGTATTCTTTCGGATGGGAATAATCGATCAGATCATTATCATCACCAAAAGTGATTTGTCCTTTAGCATGGGCAAGAAAAAAGAAAAAAAGAAGGAGAATAATACTGTACTTTACAGCAAATCCAGTGAATTCAATGGAACACAAAATATTGTTATGGTCATTCTTTTCTTTATTCATTATATAGAAAATGCACTTATATTTGTTCACTCGTTTTACCAAATCTCCTCTCGCGTCTCTGGAAATCAATTATTGCTTCGTAGAGATCTTCCTTCCTAAAATCGGGCCAAAGTTTAGGGGTAAAGTAGAGTTCAGAATATGCTATTTGCCATAATAAAAAGTTGCTAATTCTGTATTCCCCACTAGTTCTGATTAATAATTCAGGATCAGGAATACCCGCCGTAGAGAGGCATGACGAATAGAATTCCTGTTCGATATCATCAAGAGTAATTATGTTATCCTTTACCTTTTGCGCAATCTGCTTTGTAGTTTCAATAATTTCCCATCTCGAACTGTAACTCAATGCAAGGGTTAATGTCATTCGGTTATTGCCAGATGTATTTTCTATGGTATTCATCAACCCTGAATAAATATGTCTGGGCAATGTACTTAAGTTACCAATAGTTCTTAACCTGATATTGTTCTTATTTAAGTTTTTCGTCTCTTTATTGATGGTTTGTAATAACAAATGCATCAATGCATCAATTTCAAATTTCGGGCGTTTCCAGTTTTCTGTTGAGAAAGCATACAATGTCATGTATTTTACACCTAATTCAGCTGCAGCTTCGGTTGTATCTCTCACTGAAGCTACACCATTTTTATGTCCAAATGTTCGGGGCCTACCTCTCATTTTTGCCCATCTTCCATTACCATCCATAATAATGGCTATATGGCAAGGTAATTTTTTCAGGTCTATTTTTTCCTTTAAACTCATTCTGGTTAATGTAATCCTGATCTTCTTATTTTAATATTTCCTTCTCACACCAAAATCATTACATCTGTATTTTTTAAACAAAATAAATTTATATGTTATCGTGATCCCGGCAAATGCATACCAATCCTTTGTCTTAGGATCTCCCCGTTGCATACCAGGTTTGTGATCAAGTGTTGGGTCTGACAGGTATTGAGCAATATTATTTGGATTTATACTTTCTCCATCCAGGTAATATGTAGTACTAACATCGTCAATATAATCCGAAAATGTTTTCCTCATTCCCCATTCAAGAGCAAAACCTAAACGTTCGTTCAGGCTATATTTAAAACCAAACCCAAATGGCATGGCAATACCATTCAGATGATATGGTTTTCTTCCATCATAACCGACATTCTGGCCCTCAGTTCCGATGCTTTGCAATTTAATATCATCAACTTTCGGATTGAAGTGAAAATATGCAATACCGACAAATATATAAGGGGAAACAAAATTTATCGTACTACCTGTGATATAATTGAGAAAATTCAACTCAAGGATGGCTGAAACATCAATAATACTTGAAGTAAATTTGAGGTCTCGTGATAGGTTAGTTTTACTAATCTCATCATCTCCATTAATTTTTCCTCGATAAGCACTGAATTTAAAAGCCCACCTGCTTGAGAAATTATACCTGCATACCAACCCATATGCCAGATCTGTCTGTGAAAAATGTTTTCCCGGATTAAGGTCGCCCAGGTAATAAGAACCACCACCAAACAGTCCAACTTCAAAAGTGTTTTGTGCTATAACAGAATAAAATATAAATGGTAAAATAAATAATATTAGTATCCTTTTCATAAGCAATTTATCCCATTTCAAGCAATTGTATCAATTTCTGATATCCAAACCCCACTTCAGTTTGTCCCTTATGGTAGAGAAGAAGGTTTTATTAATAATCTGTACCAGATTTATCTTAAAATCCTCTTTTTCTATTAGTAGCTCTGTAAAAGAATCAATGATTACAGAACGCGAATCCAAGCTTACCAGAAATTGCTTATCCCTGCCTGCTATCCTTATCCTTATCTTACTTTTGTCTGATATAACGATAGGCCTGATTGTTAAATTGTGCGGTGCAATCGGAGTAATAACGAAATTTTCAGATCCCGGAGTAACAATCGGTCCCCCATTGCTCAATGAGTATGCGGTAGACCCGGTTGGTGTAGTAACAATAAGCCCATCAGCCCAATAGGAATTCAAAAACACATCATCGACATAAACATGTATGACAACCAATGTTGTTGAATCTTTTCTGTTGATTGCCAGATCATTTAAAGCATAATTCAATTCGCCAAACAGGTTATTTTTTGTTGTTAACCTCAGAAGTGTTCGCTTGTCAAGACTGTAGTTATTATTAAAAATATCATCTATTGCAGGAATAATTTCATCTTTTGAAATGCTCGAAAGAAAACCCAGTCTGCCAAGGTTGATACCCATCACCGGAATACCGGAATCCCTGACAAGTGTAATTGTATCCAACAATGTACCATCACCTCCTATTGAAAAAAGAAAATCAACCGCTCCAACCAGATCATGATGATATTCAAAAGTGCGTACCTGGGATTTGAATTTTATTTTACTGCGAATCTTCTGGTAATAAGGTTTATAAATCAATAAAGATGTATTAATGGACTCCAGCTTATCTATTAACTGAATTAGATAATTCAGAAGATCATCTGTAACTGTTTTTCCAAAAAGCGCAATATTCATTTTAACAATATGATAACGAATTTCATAAGAGGATGCAAGTTTACAAAATTACGGTAATATTCCGTTTTATATTTAAGATTATTTAATAATTCTTTAGATAGGTGCCATGAAATGCAGGAAAAAACCTTTTTCATGCATCCTGTTGATAGAAAATTCCACCCTGATAACCACATCATAATAAGTTACGAAATCAATACCGAGTCCATATCCGAATAATATTTTGTTTTCAAGGTTATTCATCAATCCAGGATCAGTATATATATTATCAACATATGCAACATCTGCAAAAAGGTTCATAAAAATAGCATAATGGATCTTTCTGAATTTCTCTGTTTTAATGAATTTAATATTAGTCACACGAGTGGGCAACAAAGCAAATTTAAAATTTGTTTTTAGCAACCCGAAATTTTGGCCATCAATAACATACAACTCATATGAACGGATATAATCCCTGCCATATCCCAAACCATGAACAAGAAAATAGGGTTGTTCCGAAGATGTAGAGAACTTTGAGTTCAATCCGAATGCAAAATAAATCCTTTTCTGAAACTGCCAATATTTCCGGAATGTTGAAAGGATATAAAACACATCAAGATCATTTCCCTTAAAAATCCCAAGTCCTTTTTTCTCAATACCCACATCGAAATAATATCCGGTCAGGGGATATGATTTATAATCCCTGTGGTCACTTTTGAATTGGTAGTAAAGAGAAAAAAAGCGGAGTATATTCTGGTTATTGGTAGAATAGTGTTCATTTTCTTGTAGCAAGTCGTCTGCAAAATAGTTGTAATTAAAATAACATTGAAATTTATGTGTATTATAGAAAATTTTACGATACGTCAGCTGCACAAAAGAGAAACCTTTTTTCCTTATGTACTCATCATTATCTCTGTAATATTGAAGTTTATTCCTGTATGTCCGGCAGGCAACTTCATGATTCATTGCAATTCCGCCTCCAAACCCAAAACCCAGTGTTTCCTTTTTATTGATATAAGGAATAGTATAGAAAATATCATATTGTTCATCATAACCAAATCTCAATCTTAACTTTAATGTTTCCTTTCTTCCCCTGAAATTCTCCCAAGTAATAAATGCTCCATAACTGACACGCCGAAAATCCTTTGTTTCCCACCAGGCATTAAAATTTCTGTCTGACAATTCAAAAATCGGGAAAGGCCAGATATACCATCGTTCAATTAAATGAATTTGTATTTTTATTCCATTGGGGATTTTTCCGGATGGTAATGTATCTATGGTCACAAAATTGAACAATGAAGTGTTAAGGAGATTTTCCCGGCTTTTCCTGATGCAATATTCAAGGTTTATTTTGCAAACAGTATCATTTTCACCAAATAACAACTCACGGGTAATAATGTGATCCTTAGTAACTTTATTTCCTTCCAGAATAACACTATCAATGATAAAAAACATAGAAGGATCGTATGGGATGGTATCGCACTCACTGTGATAACCAAAAATCGTGTCGGTTATTATTTGTGCATCCAGGCGTAAAATAATAAATGAAAATAAAACCAGTAAACAAATCCTCATATTAATAATTGAAAAAGCTATTATAACTCAGATGCAAATAACGTATTTCATTCCCCCCCAATATTTAAATAATTCATCAATGAATCATACCGGTTCTGCAAATCATCCAATAGCTGCTGATCCTCAGAATAAGAAGCTTTAATTATATAATCATATCGATTAAGTGTTTGCAGGATCGGCCCGATTTCTATCTTGTTAACCTTCATGGACACTTCCAGCTTAGTAGAATCAGGATGGGATGTCAGGAACAAACTAATGATCTTGGCATCATTAGACTCAATGATCTTAGCGATCTCCGAAAGGACATAATCATTCTGGCTAACTTCAAGAACAATTATTCCACCGGGATTTTCAATTGATGTGATCTTCGAAAATTGTTCAACAAGATTATTAAGGGTAATTGATCCCAGGTATTTATTTTTCTCATCAAGAACCGGTAATAAGGTTAGTTTTTGTTCCCCGATAAGTCTAATAACATCATAAACATGCTGATATTGCATTACGAATGCCCTGGATAAAGAAAGTTTGTGATCACCAAGGTTTGCTTCCGGTCTATTTAAATTATATATATCAAATTCCGATATCAGGCCCAGAAAATCCACATTATTTACTATTGGCAAATGAGACACTTTATATTCTTCCATCAAGGCAAGAGCATCAATGCCTTTATCAGATGTTTTTAAGGGTACTATGATGTCTGTAATAATTTCTTTAGCAATCATTATTTTTAATATTCTAAGTATTTTTATTAAAATCCTCTGCATTGATGATGCTAAGATAATTGTAATATCGCAATTTACTTATTTTACCGTTTTCAACTGCTTCTTTAACTGCACATCCTGGTTCATGAACATGCATGCAGTTATTATATTTACAATTATGCATTAAAGCCCGCATTTCAGGATATCTTTCCGGTATTTCTTCCTTTTTCAGATCATAAAGCCCAAATTCCTTAATACCAGGCGTATCGATGATATATCCCCCAAAAGACAAAGGTATGATTTCTGCAAAAGTAGTTGTATGCTTACCTTTTTGATGAACTTCTGAAATAGGTTTGGTTTTAAGGTTTAACCCAGGTTGAAGTGTATTGATCAAAGCAGACTTACCAACACCGGAATGACCGGCAAACAGGGTGATCATATTTTTCATTTTTTCTTCCAGAAATCCTATATTATCATCCCTTAATGCTGAAACATGATAACAAGGATATCCCGTATTTTCATAGATTCCGGTTAATTCATCAAGCAGTGATTCAGTTTCGCTATCATATATATCTATCTTATTAAATACAATACATGCTGGTATATGATATGCTTCAGCAGTAACTAAAAAACGGTCAATGAATCCTGTTGAGGTTCTTGGTTCAGCCAGGGTAACAATCAAAAATGCCTGGTCAATATTTGCTGCAATAATATGGGATACTTTTGAAAGCTTTGTTGCCTTACGAATGATGTAATTATGCCTGGGAGATATATTTGTGATCAATCCCGTTCCTTCTTCAGGCAAAATTTTTATTGTTACTTTATCACCAACAGCAAGCGGATTGGTTGTTTTGATCCCTTTTACCCTGAATTTTCCCTTTAACTTGCAATGGATCGTCGTGCCATCCTCAGTTTGAACTGTATGCCAGCTACCTGTTGATTTGATCACTATACCTTTCAAAAGTGAATGTTTTATTTGAAATATAACCCTTTATTGTGTAAAATTACAAACAAATATGTAATCTTTTGCTAAATGTGAATATTCGGAGACGTGAAAAGTGAAACGTGAAAAGTGAAACGTAAATCAACTCTCCACAACCTACAACCTACAACTTATTATACTTCACATCAGGGATTAAAAAATCATTGCCTTAGCTTTTCAACTAAACGATTTTATAAATCTTTCCCGGAAGATTCCTTATCAATCCTTCAAATTCCAGATTCAGAAGCACAGCAGATAATTGGCCAGCACTCATTTGAACAAGCCCTGAGAGCTTGTCAATATTCAGCTGGCCATGTTGCCTCAAAACATCAATGATAGTTTTTTCCTCCCTGGTCAGATCAGTAAAAAGCTTTTGCTGAATACCACCTGTGTTATCTACTGGCTCCCAGCCCATAATATATTTAATATCTTTCGCACTTTGAACAAGGGCTGCTTTATTAATTTTGATCAGGTAATTACATCCTTGTGAATATTCGTCGGACAATCTGCCAGGAATTGCAAAAACGTCTCTGTTGTATGAATTGGCAATATCTGCTGTGATCAAAGCACCGCCTTTTACAGCGGATTCAACAACCAGGACAGCATCAGCCATGCCTGCAACAATCCGGTTCCTTTTAGGAAAATTTTCCCTGTCGGGGATTGTACCACAAAGAAATTCCGTAATAAGCCCACCCTGATGAATCATCCGTTCTGCCAATGTTCTATTTTGCGCCGGATAAATCCTGTCCAGGCCATGCGCAAGCACACCGGTAGTTTTTAATCCGAGATCCAGGGCTACCCGGTGAGCAATGCTATCTATTCCATATGCCAAACCACTGGTAATAAGAACATTCAGATCAGCTAATCCTTCAATGAAACTCTTGCACCTGGATTTCCCATAGTCTGTGGGTTTTCTTGAGCCGACAACAGTAATAATCCTGGAAGTGTTCAGGTCAGCATTCCCTTTGTAATAAAGCATTAAAGGCCCGTCAATACAGTGTTTTAACCTTAAAGGATATTCGTCATCAAGGAAAAACAGGGGCTTGATTTTATTCTTTTCAATAAAC
>JAUWGC010000007.1 GCA_030606625.1 Bacteroidales bacterium
TATGGTATTGACACTGCAATGATCAATGAATTTGAAATAAGAACAAAAAAGGGGGAAGACTATGTAATCCATGTCCTTTTATCTGATTTGAATGCTAATCTGTCACAGGATCATTATATGAATATTGAAAGAAGTGCTGTACTTAGCCGGGATGATTTTATCATATGTAATTCCAGTCAAATACCTGTTTTTTGCAATAATATTGACAAGCATCAACAAATCAGGATAAAACCGGGTGATTCTACCATTAACTATCTTTATGCCAGGTATTATAATCGTGATTTTCCTGTTGCATTACCGCCATTTGTGAGCGAATCAAAAGCAAGATTTGAATATAAAGCAGACAGCACTTTTAATGTTCCGGTGGAAAAGAACACAACATCAGATCTTTGTTTAAGTGATGAAGGGTTTTATTTTTTTCAGGCTGATACCTCTGGCAGGGCAGGGATAACGATTTACCGGTTTTATGATGACTTTCCAATTGTTTATTCAACCAGTCATTTGCTTGAACCTTTGCGATATATAACCACAAGTGCAGAATTTGATAAACTTAAAAATAGTGATAATCCAAAAGTTGTATTGGACAGGTTCTGGCTGGATAATGCAGGAAATCCATACCGGGCCAAGGAAATGATAAAGAAATTCTATAATAGAGTTAAGGACGCGAATATATATTTTACATCATACCTTGAAGGCTGGAAAACAGACAGGGGTTTGATTTATATTGTTTTTGGCCCACCGAATATTGTTTACAGGGCAAATAACTTTGAAGAATGGATTTATGGTGAAGAAGGACACAGTAATTCCATAAAATTTCAATTTGTCAAGGTAATCAATCCATTTACTGATAATGATTTTAGTCTTATCAAATCACCATCATACAAGGATAAATGGTATAATGCGGTAGGTCATTGGAGAAGATAGAAATTGTTGCAGTATTAAGCGGCAACTGTCAATTGTCAATTCTGTATTGTCGATTCTGTATTGTCGATTTAGGGTTTTTAATGAAAGAAATAATACATTGAGTTGAGGACGAATTTTCTTTTTGGGTATTAATTATCAGAGCTCAAAATATTTTTATCATGCGAAAAGAAATCGAAAGCAGATTAATTAACCTGAGTGTAGGGATTAATAAGCTGGTTATTACATTAAATAAAAGTATACTTTCTCAAAATTTAAGTGAACAGGTGATCCGGTCTTCTAATAGCGCTGCATTAAACTATGGCGAAGCTCAGGGAGCTGAGTCAAAAAAGGACTTTATCCACAAAACAAGTGTTGTTCTTAAAGAACTGCGGGAAACCTGGATCAGTCTCAGGATACTATCTGAATCCGGAATAGTTGAAGATAGAATTGATATGACAAAGTTGCTTGATGAGTGTAATCAATTAACAGCAATTTTTCAAAAAACTGTAACTACAGCGAGATCCAGGAGTTAAGAAACACTCAATCGAATATCACATTGACAATCGACAATACAGAATACAGAATCGACAATTATAATGAGTAAGCAATAGTGCCAGGAACAACTATCCCTCCTCTCGCTGCTTACTCATTATCCCGTTTTATCTATTGATTATCATACGCTTGCTAATCAACAGATCTTTTGTTTGTAGTGAATAAATGTATATACCGGATTCGAGTTGTTTTCCGCCTTGATTGGTTCCGTCCCATGAGACTGAATAAGAACCTTTGTCCTGATCTTCCTGAACCAGAATGGTAACAATCTTTCCTTCAAGATTGAAAACTTTCAGTGTTACGTATGTGGGCATGTTCAGAGTATATTCAATTCTTGTATTTAAACTGAACGGATTTGGTGTATTTTGTTTAAGGTTAATTTTGTTGAATGATTCGCCGGTATTTGAATTGATATTGATAAGCGAATCGACTACTGTCAATCCTTTAATGCAGAAATTTCCGGTATTCAAGTAACCTGAAGGATCATCATAATAATAGAAGTCTATCCATTCATCACCTTCCTTATAATAGCTTTCTTCGGGGTTGGATGAAGACTCAACGAGTGTTCTGCTATCTGAACCAAGAAGGACGGGTACGATTGATGTTCTGTCATAAGGGTGGCCGCCATAAGATAGGTTAAGATAAATATAGAAATCTTCACCTTCTGATAATGTTATATCCTGGTTAAGGTCAATGGTATGGAATCCCGTAAATTCAATATAACCAGACACAGATACCAATTCATCTGTAAGTTCTCCTCCTGTGAAATTATCAAAAATGATTACTGTATAATCAACACTATCTGCTGCATTGAAGAAGCTGACTGATTTAAGTATCTCATCTTCTACAGAAGTAAATGCATTGAAAGCTTCATTAATATCTTCCTTGGTATCACGCCATCCATGATAATCATGGTAATAACAATTATCATATTGTAAATATTCAACATCCTGGAAGGAGATGGCTCCCATTTCCGGATTTTGTCCGCAATGCTTATCATAATATGAGATCCAGAAAAATCCTTCATTTCCCCAACCAGCACCCCAGCTGTTTTTACACAACCATGCACCTGGTAATGGTGCATCCGTCACTTTATTATTATCCCATCCAATAATGGCAATTGCATGATTTGGGTCATCCGGATTTGATGGCGGTTGGTATTGAGTGTATCCGGGTCCCCAGAAGTTTCCAACACACATGCATGTGCCCATGACACCAAAAGTCATGATTTTTTCTTTAACAAGATTGATGTTACCCAGGTCTGCTCCGACAATATACCATTCAACATAGCGTGGATAATAATAATGATAACTCGTATCGTACCTGGCTGGTGGTGTGTAATATGATTGTCCGTCGATATCCCTTACCGCACCTTCAAGTCTGGAAAGATAAGCAGATGTAACAAGGTAATCCCCTCCTTGGTGGACCTCGAGGCCACTACCGGTAGGCGGGATTATATCATCATTATTATGCTGATTAAATCCGTTCCACCAGTCGAGATGATACTCGGCCAGATCTGGTTCACCAACCTCTCCTGCAGCAGCCCAGGCTCCTGTCATTAATAAATTTCCTTCCATCGCTGCCATGGCTCCATGTGTCCAGCAGGTTCCCCCTTGCTGGCTTTTTACTGATGTTACATAGTTTTCTCCGTTATAATCCCTCAAATCAAAAGTTTCGGGAGGGTTTTGTGCATACAGAGATGCAGTTAAGAAGAATACAATAACGATTAAAATAAATGTAAAGTTTTTCATAGCTATTAAATTGTTTTATATATTTAGCGCTAAATTAAAAATATTCAACGAAAGAGAGCATAAAACATTAAAAAAAAATCAGGCTTTGAAAGGTTAGAATATTAAAAAGTAAATGGTATAAACTGGCATCAAATATATAGAGTGTACATTTTTTTCAAAGCCTGATAACTAATATATTCACTATATAGACACACCTGATAATAATAAAGTTGCATATCATTAATAAAATTATTTTTGTAAACCACTATAGTGAAAAGAGAAAAGCTAATATTTGGTTTAAGGCCAGTGATCGAAGCTGTTAAGTCTGGTAAAACCCTTGATAAGATTCTCATACAGCGTGACCTGAAGAGTGAATTATTCAAGGAGTTGAGAAAGAATTTGTCAGAAACAGGAGTGCCTTACCAATATGTACCGGTTGAAAAGCTCAATAAAATTACACATAAAAATCATCAGGGCGTTGTTGCTTACCTTTCAAGCATTACATATTATCAAATTGAAGATATTCTTCCGGGCTTGTTTGAAGCAGGGGCTGTACCTCTGGTATTGGTTCTTGATAGAATTACTGATGTGCGGAATTTTGGTGCCATTGCCCGTACAGCAGAATGTGCAGGTGTTGATGTTCTGATCATACCATCAAAAGAGTCAGCACAAATCAACGAAGATGCTATAAAAACATCTGCCGGAGCTTTACACAAGATACCAGTATGCCGGTCAGGAAGTCTGCCGGAAACAATAAATTATTTGAAGGAAAGCGGCCTGCAAATAATTGCAGCAAGTGAAAAAGCCACCAATTTATACTATCAGGTTGATTATTCCATACCTTCAGCAATTATTATAGGATCAGAGGAAGATGGTATCAGCAAAGCGATTCTTAATATAGCTGAACATAGAGTATACATTCCGGTTTTAGGTAAAATTGAATCAATGAATGTTTCTGTTGCAGCCGGAGTGATCATATACGAAGCTGTCAGACAAAGAACAGGGAAAAACAACTAAGAAAAAAAGCCCCGGCAGTGACCGGAGCTTAATTTTTAATCTTTGTAAATTATTAGATTCTTTTTTCCTTGATTCTTGCCTTTTTACCGGTTAATCCCCTGAGGTAAAAAATCCGGGCACGTCTTACAACGCCACTTTTATTAACAGTGATTTTTTCGATGAATGGAGAAGAAACAGGGAATATTCTTTCCACCCCTGTACCTCCTGATATCTTTCGCATAGTAAAGGTTTCGGTTGGGCCACTTCCTGCACGCTGAAGTACAACACCCTGAAAGTTCTGTAATCTTTCCTTGGTACCTTCTTTGATCTTATATTGAATTGTTATAGTATCCCCGGCTTTAAATTTGGGAAATTCTTTAACTTCTATCTGATCCTCAATAAATTTCAATAATTCGTTCTTGCTCATCATTCCAATATTTAATCCGTCTTTGTGTTTGCTACGGAATAGTAATTTAACCTGCATTATTCATGCAGAAGATAAAAGACAAAAGTAAAAAGATAAAAATCAATTGTTTATATAAAATTTGTTTTAAGATTTATAAATTACTGGTCAAATTATTGTTTGTTTATTAACTTTATATAACTTTTGTCTTTAGCCTTTTATCTTTTATCTTTTTGATTAATTTGAAAATTAATCAAGTTAGGATTTTCTAAAAATGGCTGCAAATATACAGCTTAAATTTAAATAATTAAAAAAAACGTTTATAAATTATAAAAGTTTATTGGTCGTTCTGTTAATTGTCTATCAAGCCAGGCCTTCTTTCTTTTGTTCTCTCAATGGCTTTTTGAAGCCGCCATTCCTGAATTTCCTTTTCATTGCCTGAAAGCAATACTTCCGGCACCTTTAGACCTTTAAATTCCCTGGGTCTTGTATAAACAGGAGGAGACAGTAAATTATTCTGGAATGAGTCAGATAAGGCTGAGGTTTCATCGCTTAAAACGCCGGGTAGCAAACGGACGATGCTGTCAGTAAGTACTGCTGCCGCAAGCTCCCCACCGGAAAGGACATAATTACCTATTGATATCTCTGTTGTTATATAATGTTCACGGATCCGTTCATCAATACCCTTATAATGGCCGCATAACAGGATCAGATTCATTTTCATTGATAATAAATTAGCTGTTTGCTGATCCATTAAACGTCCGTCGGGGCATAAATAAATGATTTCATCGTATGTTCGTTCTTTTTGAAGTTTCTCGATACATCTGGCAATGGGTTCGATCATCATTACCATGCCGGCTCCACCACCATACGAATAATCATCAACGCTTTTATGTTTATTGGTAGCGTAATCACGTGGATTAATAAAATTAATCTCAATTAAGCCTTTTTCTTTTGCTCTTTTTATGATGGAATAAGAGAAAGGACTATCAAACATAGTTGGAAATATGGTGATGATATCTAAACGCATTTTCTGGATTTTTTATAAATGTTTGTAGTGAATATTCGCCACTTTCAAATTATTATTAAAATTGTAGATAGAAATAAAAAAAAGGCCGTACACAATTAGAGAAAAAGTGCACGACCAAAACCAAATCTTATAACTTAATCAAAAAGCTATGACAAAAATAGAAAAAAATTCACGAATGTCAAGTTTTTTTAGCTCTAATTCTTCATATTTAGGATGCTATTTGATTTATTTTTCTATTTTTGCATAACTATTTATAATAATAATAAATTAGTAATCAATTAAATATATATATTTTTATTAATAAATAAATAATCATGAAAAAGATTTTTTCAACCCTATTATTTTCTTTTATTTCGTTAATTATTTTGTCTCAGGTAGCTCCTGAAAAGTATTATGTTGCTTTTACAGACAAGAATAATTCTCCTTACTCAATAGATAATCCATCCGAATACTTATCTCAGGAATCAATTGATCGAAGGAGCATTCAGGGTATACCTATAGATGAAAAGGATTTACCGGTTAATCCAGGTTATGTCCAGGGTGTAGCTCAGATAGGTGTTACTATATTAAACAGGACAAAATGGTTGAATGGTGTTACAATTGAAACCGATGATCCTGGCAAGATTGATTTGATCAATGCCCTGCCATACGTGAAGCATGTTGTGAAATCTCTTGTGGTTAAGCCTGATCCTGATTTTGAAAAACCATTCTTTACGAATGAGAGCTATATAACAAATACGGAACATTTTTCCGGATATTCAGGCTCAAGCAGGTTCTTTGACTATGGACCATCATATAACCAGATAAATATGTTGAATGGTGTTCTGATGCATGAAGACGGATACAGAGGTGAGGGCATGACAATTGCTGTTCTGGATGCCGGCTTCGATAATGCAGATAATATGGCTGTCTTTGACAGTCTTTGGAATAATGGACAGATTTTAGGAACGTATGATTTTGTGAACAGATGTCCGGTAACATTTAATCAGCATTTCCATGGTTCGATGGTTCTGTCATGTATGGGAGGGAATTATCCTGGTGAGGTCATTGGTACTGCACCAAAAGCTAATTATTGGCTGTTTCGTTCAGAGGATGGTAATTCTGAATATATTATTGAGGAGTACAATTGGGTATCAGCTGCAGAATTTGCTGACAGTGCGGGTGCAGATATCATTAATTCTTCATTGGGGTACACTGAATTTGACGATCCTTCACAAAACCATACTTACCAGGATATGGATGGTAATTCAACTCCTGTAACCATTGGTGCTGATGTAGCAGCTAGCCGGGGTATGATCGTAGTTAACAGTGCTGGTAATCAAGGTACCAGCTTTTGGTTTTATTTATGTGCCCCATCAGATGGTGATAGCGTTATGGGTGTTGGAGCAGTTGATGCATCAGGTAATTATGTGTTTTTTAGCTCACGGGGTCCATCATACGACGGTCGTATCAAACCGAATGTAGCTGCCCAGGGCCAGGATGCTTATGTTGCTTATCCCACTGGTGGATATGGAAGCGCAAGTGGCACATCATTCTCTTCACCTATTATTGCTGGAATGGTGGCTTGCCTGTGGCAGGCAAACCCATACAAACATAATATGGATATTTTTTCAGCTATTGAACAAAGTGGCAGTCAATATTTAAATCCGGATGACATGCTGGGATATGGTATCCCTGATTTTGTTGAAGCCAAAAATATTCTTACAATTATTGATTCAAAAGGAAATATTACCAACGAAGGCTTGATTGTATACCCTAATCCTTTTACAGCTCAAATAAACCTGGTATTTAAAGGGGAATCCGAAAATGCTTTTTTAGAGATCATTGATTATGCCGGTCGTATTGTGGTCCATCGTGAGATCATAATCAGCAAAAAAAATAACCTTACTATTAATAACCTGGAGAATTTGTCAAAAGGCGTTTATATTTTAAGGGTCATTTCTTCCGGGCAAATATATACTAAAAAGCTGATCAAGAATTAGTTGAAATTATTTTAATCCCATTGATTGAATAATCTTTTCCAGTTTTTGATCGAGTACTTTATTCATTGATCTGAATTGGGCTTTAGAGTCTGGCTTATCCCTAACTTCGAAATAATATTTTATTTTTGGTTCGGTACCTGAAGGCCGTATGCTTATTTTACTGCCGTCTTCCAGAAAAAACTGAAGAACATTTGATTCAGGCATGTGAATAGTATTTTCTTTGCCAGTTAACAGATTTTTTTCCTTCAGTGACAAATAATCCTTTATTTTAATAATTCTACTGTCATTAATAGTTTTAGGAGGATTAAGCCGGTAATCTTCCATAATTTCCCGAATTTCTTTTGCTCCTGTTTCCCCTTTCTTGACTATTGACAAAAGGCTTTCTTTATAGAGATCAAATTCCAGAGCTATTTCTATCAGAAGATCATAAAGTGTTTTACCATGGTCTGCAGCCCATGCAGTTGCTTCAGCTATTAATGCACAGGAACTGACCGCATCTTTATCCCTGACAAAATCGCCGATCAGGTAGCCATAACTTTCTTCACCACCGGCGATGAAAGTTTTTTTACCTTCATTCAAACGGATCAATTTTGCAATCCATTTAAAACCTGTCAATACATCATAACATTCTACATTGTTTTGATCTGCAATATCCTTTATTAATTCAGAAGTAACAATTGTTTTTACTATATATTCATTGCCAGATAGCTTACCTTTCTCTTTCCATTTTTTAATAAGGTAATAGAGAAGGATTGAAGCGGTTTGGTTACCATTAAGCAGAATAAAATCATTCTGGTCATCTCTGATGGCAATCCCTACTCTGTCGGAATCCGGGTCTGTAGCCAAAACAAGACTGGCATTAATTTCCCTGGCCAGCCGAATGGCTAATTCCATGGCTGAACTTTCTTCAGGATTAGGTGATTTTACTGTCGGGAAATTACCGTCTGGTTTAGCCTGTTCCTTCACAATGTGGATATTATTAAACCCAAATGCTTTTAGGCACTCAGGAATAAGTGTTATACCAGTACCATGAATAGGAGTATAAACGATCTTTAAATTCTTATACTTTTCAATGATTTCCGGCGAAACAGACAGCTTTTTGATATTTTCTAAATATATATCATCAATCTCCTTACCTATAATTTCAATCAGATTTTTATTTGGAATGAATTTAACATCATCAATGCTTTTAATGTTATTAACTTCTGCAATAACATTCTTATCATGTGGTGGTATCAATTGGGCACCATCGTTCCAGTAAGCTTTATAACCATTGTATTCTTTGGGATTATGGGAAGCTGTTATAACCACACCGCTATGGCAATTTAAATGACGTATAGCAAATGAAAGTTCAGGTGTCGGACGAAGGGCGTCAAAAAGAAATACTTTTATATCATTAGCTGAAAACACATCGGCTGTAATTTCTGCGAAATACCGGCTGTTATTTCTTGAGTCGTAAGCAATAGCTACTTTTAACCGGGTTTTTTCCCCGAACATTTTTTTAAGGTAATTGGCCAATCCCTGTGTGGCCATTCCAACAGTATATTTGTTCATTCGGTTCGTTCCAACGCCCATGATTCCCCGCAACCCACCAGTGCCAAATTCAAGGTTCCTGTAAAATGCATCCGTCAATTCTTGTGGGTCATTGTCGATCAATGTCTGAACTTTTACTTTGGTCTCCTGGTCGAAATTTCCTTTCAGCCATACTTTGGCTTTATCCAATATTTTTTGATCCAAATGTTTTGTTACCATATTTAATCAGAATAATTATTGTAACTAATCAGTGTCATGAATCATAAGTGCTTAGAGTGCTTAGAGTGCTTAGAGTGCTTAGAGTACTTTAGGCACTTGAAATTTATAACTGATTAGTTACTAATTATTAATATTTTGTAAGCAGTCTTTTAAACTTTCCCTCCAGTAAGGAATGTCAATATCCAGGAATTTTTTAATCTTGGATTTGTTTAATATGCTAAAAAATGGCCTGTGTGCCGGTAATGGAAAATTTTTTGTTTCGACAGGGTTTATCTGGCAATTAATTCCGGATATCTCAACTATAGCTTTTGCAAAATCATACCAACTGGCAACTCCTTCGTTTGAATAATGATATATCTCAACTTCTCGTATTTTATTTGTTCTGGAAATAAGCTTAAAAATTACCTCCGCAAGATCTTTTGCATATGTGGGCGTGCCAACCTGATCACAAACAACATTCAGGGCATCCCTGTCTTTGGCGAATTTAATAATGGTTTTAACAAAATTGCTGCCATATTCGGAATACAACCATGAAGTCCGGATAATGATACCTCTTTTCAGAGTACTTTGAATTTGAGATTCACCTTCCTGCTTGGACCGGGCATAAACGGATAAGGGATTTACAATGTCTGATTCTGTATATGGTATGTTTTTAGTGCCGTCAAAAACATAATCTGTAGAAATATGAATGAAAAATATTTTCTTTTTAAACGCCAGTTGTGAAAGGTATTTTACGGCTATACTATTGATCAGGAAAGCTGATTCTTCATCTTCTTCTGCTTTATCGACAGCATTATAAGCAGCACAATTGATAATGATATCGACTGGATTTTCTTTAAGGAAATTTTCAACATGAGTGATTTGAGTAATATCTAATTCATCGACATCCGTGAAATAAAAGTGAATGTCAGAGTGCTTCCTGGAAATAAGTTTGATTTCATTACCAAGCTGGCCGTTTGCTCCTGTAACAAGTATTTTAGTCGTCATTATTTTCTTAAATAAATGATCTGAAATAATTTATTGTTTTTTTCAAACCTTCATCCAGTTGAACTGAAGGTAGCCAACTCAACTCTTTTTTAGCCAGAGAAATGTCCGGTTGTCTTTTTACCGGATCATCTTTGGGTAATGGCTTGTAAACCAGCCTGGAATCTGAATGAGTGAGGTTTAATACTTTTTCGGCAAGTTCGAGTATAGTGAATTCGTATGGGTTGCCCAGGTTCACAGGTCCGATGAATTTATCTCCTGTATTCATTAATCTGATAAATCCGTCGATCATATCATCAACATAACAAAAGCTCCTGGACTGCTTACCATCACCATATATTGTAATGCTATCGCCTTTCAAGGCTTGTACGATGAAATTTGATACTACCCGTCCGTCATTTGCATCCATTCTGGGTCCGTAAGTATTGAATATTCTGGCAATTTTAATCCTTACATTGTTTTGACGGTAATAGTTGATAAATAATGCTTCTGCACAACGTTTTCCTTCGTCATAACATGCTCTGTAACCAATGGGATTAACATGTCCCCAATAATCTTCTTTTTGCGGATGAATTTTGGGGTCTCCGTATACTTCGCTGGTTGAGGCCTGTAATATTTTTGCCTTGATCCTTTTGGCCAGGCCTAACATATTTAAAGACCCTGATACGGATGTTTTGATGGTTTTAATAGGATTAACCTGATACTGGATGGGAGATGCCGGGCAAGCCAGATTATAAATCTCATCCACTTCGATATAAAACGGCATTGTAATATCATGCCGTATCATTTCGAAATACGGATTTTTCAGGAGATGAACAATATTGTCTTTGTTGCCTGTGAAATAATTATCAACGCAGATTACTTCATTACCTTCATTTAATAATCGTTCTGCAAGATGTGAACCTAAAAAGCCAGCCCCTCCGGTTATAAGGATTTTTTTTTTCATCATAAGGTATTAATCGTAGTATTGATTCCTATACAAAAGTAATCAAATCCTGCATTTTTCATTTCCTGGACATCATAAATATTTCTGCCATCGAATATTGCAGGTCTTTTCATAAGTTTTTTCATCACTTTCATGTTAGGGATCCTGAATTCTTTCCATTCAGTTACCATAACCAAACAATCAGCATCAATAAGTGCATCGTATTGATCTTTCATATATTTTATCTTATTGCCGGTTATTCTTTTGGTTTCTTCCATAGCCACCGGATCATATGCTTTTATTTTGCATCCTGCATTAACAAACCGATTAATCAGGATAAGGGAAGGAGCATCACGCA
The DNA here is from genome assembly GCA_030606625.1 of Bacteroidales bacterium. GTDB lineage: Bacteria > Bacteroidota > Bacteroidia > Bacteroidales > B18-G4 > JAUWGC01. The sequence continues at coordinate 11,616 of JAUWGC010000007.1, forward strand.
TATCATCGGTCTGGGGCTTGAATGACAATCCCCACATGGCAATGGTTTTATTCCTGAGGTCTCCTTTAAAGAATTCATGTACTTTATTAAAAAGGATTTCTTTCTGATTTTTGTTAACATCCTCCACGGCCTTGAGAACTTTCATATTATAATCACACTCTTCCGCAGTTTTGATCAAAGCTTTGACATCTTTGGGAAAGCATGAACCTCCGTACCCTATCCCGGGGTACAAGAATTTAGGGCCAATGCGCGGATCACTACCAATACCTTTTCTGACCATATTTACATTAGCACCTACTATTTCACAAAGGTTTGCAATATCGTTCATAAAACTGATCCTGGTTGCCAGCATGGCATTGGCAGCGTATTTGGTCATTTCTGCTGATGGGATATCCATAAAGATCAGTGGATGTCCGTTTAAAGTAAATGGCTTGTATAATTTACGCATTATTTTTTCGGCCTTTTCCGATTCAAGGCCAATGACGATTCTATCAGGTTTAAGAAAATCATCGATGGCTGCACCTTCTTTAAGGAATTCGGGATTAGATGCCACATCAAAAAGAATATCAGCTTTACGATTATCTAATTCTATTTGTATTGTTTCCTTAACTTTTTTTGCTGTGCCAACAGGAACAGTACTTTTTGTTACAATTAACAGGTAATCATTCATGCTTCTGCCAATATCCCGAGATACATCAAGAACATATTTAAGATCAGCACTTCCATCCTCATCCGGTGGTGTGCCTACTGCTATAAAAACAACCTCACAATCATGGAGGGTAGATGCAATATCTGTTGAAAAAAGCAATCTGCCTTTTTCGATATTACGACAGACCATATCTTTCAATCCGGGTTCATAAATGGGCACAATACCATTTTTCAGGTTGTTAATTTTCTGTTTGTCCACATCAACACATGTAACATTGATACCAACTTCTGCAAAACATGTACCAGTGACAAGTCCAACATAACCAGTTCCAATAACTGTGATTTTCATGTTTAATTAAAATTTAGTTAAGATTAATTCGTCTGGCAAATGTAAAAAATTCAATTATAAGTGTATAAAAAATATGATACTTTACCTTGTCGCGCCGGCGGTTGATGAAAATAAATACCTCGCCGGATATCGGGTTCCGGTATAACTGGTTTTGCACTATGCCGTACAGCCCATCAAAGCTCTTTCGCATATCAAATATACATTGCATGACCCAAATTCACTAAAATATAATCACTAATAATCTATTTATTAAGCGGTTAAATTTTTAGGATTTTTCCCTTGCACAAAACAGAAAACTGTTGTTTTCCGCAATGGGACACCCAAAAAGAAAAATCAATCTATAATTTACAATTTCCGAGCACCAAAGGTGCGTAAATCATTAGCCCCGTGCGTAGCTCGGGGTTTATGATTTTGGAAAAAAGCTTACAAAACCCAGGAAGAAAAGTTCCGTAGGGACGACCTGTTTGTAGTATAATAGCCATACATATATATTAAAGTGCCGTAGGTACGACCTGAATAATTATACTGTTTTGCGCAATACAGCACCCAAATTAGAATGGTTTTGAAAAAAGCTTACAAAAATTAGGAAGAAGATATATGATGCCTGATTAACGATATTTGATATTTGATTTATTGGATATTGGAGAATCTATTATTTTGAATTTTGTTTTCTCTGAGAGTATAATTCGAAGAGCTACATAAGGCACGTAATGTGCCTCTCCATAAATTAAGTACTGAAAAGAACGATGATCTAACTAAATCAAAAATCATTACTCCCAAATAAATCAAATATCAAATATCAGATATCGTTAATCATATATCAAAAAAGCCTGTTTTGCGCAATACAGCACCCAAATTATTACCTTCAATTTTGAAGATAAATAAGCCTCAAGAACACAAAAATGATATTATAAATACATCTGAAATTCTAAGAGTATATACCCACCCGCTATCGCGCGTTTGCAACGCGTGAGTTCTTCCTGCTCTTTCAAACGAGCAGAAAATAAACACGCGTCATAGAGGCGCGTTAGCGGATGTATTCCCATCCATGGCAGCCAATACTAATGACTATCTGCATATCATTTACCAGATGGATGCCGAACCGGGAGGTGCCGTACAGGGGGATGAGGATCCATATGGAGATAACTTTTTCCCATATATCCAAGTTCACAAACCAGAGGTTATAGGCATAGAAGATAATGATCAATTCAGCGATGAATACCCGGATTTTGTTTCGCAGAATTATCCAAACCCTGTTAAAACCACTTCAATTGTGAATGTTCACCTGCTCAACCATGCAAATCTGTCGCTCGAGGTATATAACATGGTAGGACAGAAGATAATCGAAATTAATAAAGGGTATACCACCGCGGGTATTCACCAGATCACTATTGACGCCACTGAATTACCGGAAGGAATATACCTGTATACAGTCAGGGTGGGAGATAGATGCACAACACATAAGATGATTGTTGAATAATTATAAAAAATAAGGCCAAACTTTTCAGGCCTGGCCTTTTTGTGATCCTGCCGGGGCTCGAACCCGGGACCCTCTGCTTAAAAGGCAGATGCTCTACCTGCTGAGCTACAGAATCGCTTCCGATTTTGGAGGTGCAAAATTAGAAATATTTAATTAATATCACAAACAGAATTTACAATTAAGAATTCACAATTAATAATTTACCAAGCCCTTCCCTGATCAGAACAGGCTCTTCGCTGGTGCAATTAATGATAGTTGATGCAATATTGCCTCCATATCCCCCATCGATCACAATGTCAACAATATCCTTGAACTTTTCATAGATCAGTTCAGGATCAGTAGTATATTCCAACAACTCATCCTCGTCATGGATAGAAGTGGTTAGGATGGGATTGCCCAATTCCCTTACAATATCACGTGGTATGTTATTGTTAGGTATGCGGATACCTACTGTTTTTTTCTTGCTCCGGAAGATTTTGGGGACACTATTGCTGGCATTTAAAATAAATGTATAAGGACCCGGGAAATGACTTTTCATTAACTTGAATGTAGAATTATTCACTGGCCTGGTATAGTAAGCCAGATGACTGAGATCATAACAGATGAATGAAAAATTTGTTTTATCCTTCCTGATTCCTTTGATCTTTGCCACACGATCAACGGCTTTGGGTTTATTAATATCACAACCAAGTCCGTATATTGTATCAGTGGGATATATAATGACTCCGCCGTCTCTCAGGCATTCTACAACCTTGTTGATCTGCCTTGTACTGGGATTTAACGGATGAATTTTTAACAACATGATATAAATTTCTCAAAAATTTCTTTAAAAAAAAGGGAAAGCTACTTATATCGCACCGCTACAACCGTCTACCCTTGCTTCCTTCCGGACCTGGGGGAGTTCAACAGGAGCTGGTCGTATAAGACTTTCCCCCTGCAAAATTAAGAATATATTGACTTTTGGCAAAATAATATTGGTTTAAAATTTTTTATTATGTTTGTATCAATAATAACCTAATCTCATACCAATGGAAAATCAAAAAATGTCATCCGGTAAGATCGCATTAAATTACGGTCTGGTCTTTGGAATTATTTTAATTGTTTATAGCCTTGTATTATATCTGTTAAATATCAATTTTGAATCATTAAAATACTGGGGCTATGGAAATTATGTTATTATTCTGATAGGAATGGTCTTAGGTATTAAAGCATATCGCAACAAATACCTTGATGGATTTATCTCTTTCGGAAAAAGCTTTTCAACTGGTTTCCTAATTGCTTTGTTCGCTGCAATATTAGTAGCAATTTATTCATTTTTTTATTATAAATTTATAGATCCTGGTATTCTGGTTCATATTATTGAGAGTGCAGAGGAAGGGATACTGGAAAGTAGTCCTGATATATCAGATCAACAACTTGATATGGCGATGGGGTGGACTAAAAAAATGACCAGTCCTGTAATGCTTGCTATCGGTGGTCTCATTATAACTGTTATTATTTCTCTGATCATTTCGCTGATTGTATCGATATTCATGATGAAAAAAGATAAATCAGTTGAAGGTGTGGCCTAATTGAAATTATCTATGGATATTACTCTCGTCATTCCTGTCTATAATGAGCAGGAATCATTAAAGGAGTTGTGTGATTGGATCCGGAAAGTGATGCAATCGCACGAATTTACATATGAGATCATCCTTGTTGATGATGGAAGCAATGATGGTTCCTGGCTGGAGATCACTAGTCTTTCTGAGGCTGATGAAAACATCATAGGTGTTAAATTTAAGCGAAACTTTGGAAAATCAGCAGCTTTGAACACAGGTTTTGATCATGCACGGGGTGATGTTGTGATAACTATGGATTCCGACTTGCAGGATAGTCCTGATGAGATACCTGAACTATACAGAATGATCAGGGAAGATGGCTATGACCTGGTATCAGGCTGGAAAAAGAAACGTCATGACCCAATTACCAAGACCATTCCTTCAAAATTCTTTAATCGGGTCACCTATTGGGTTTCCGGCATTAAACTTCATGATTTCAATTGTGGTCTGAAAGCTTATAAAAATAAAGTGATAAAAGATATTGAAGTTTATGGTGAAATGCACCGGTATATCCCTGTCATTGCCAAATGGGCCGGATATTCCAAAATCGGGGAAAAAGTAGTACAGCATCAGAAGAGGAAATATGGTGTGACCAAATTTGGTTTCGAAAGGTTTATCAATGGTTTTCTTGACTTAATATCTATATCATTTGTAACCCGTTTCAGGAAAAAACCTATGCACTTTTTCGGAACAATCGGTACTTTGTTCTTCCTGGGCGGAGGGCTGATATCATTATGGATCATACTGGACAAGATTTTTAAATGGGGTGCGCATCGTAATATTACAGATCAACCTGTTTTCTACCTTGCACTTGTAGCAATGATCATCGGGGCACAGTTGTTTCTTTCAGGTTTTCTGGCTGAGATGATTTCAAGGGATTCACATAGAAAGGACCATTCTATCATTGAAAAGTCAGTGGGTATCAAAGATAAAGATTCTAAAAATCAGGATAAATAAGCTTTTTAACTTTACCCGCAAATGGCTGATTCCAGAAATATCCTTATCATTGGTTCTGCCTACCCGTTAAGGGGGGGAGGGATTGCAACTTTTAACGAACGCCTGGCAAAAGCTTTTCAGGATAACGGTGATAATGTAACCATATATAACTTCAGCCTTCAGTATCCTAAGTTTCTTTTTCCGGGGAAAACACAATATTCTGATGAGGCTCCCCCGGAAAACCTTCATATCCTTACCAGGATCAACTCAATTAATCCATTCAACTGGATTAAGATCGGACGTGAATTAAAAAAACGCAAACCTGATATCGTCATCATCAGATACTGGCTGCCATTTATGGCACCTTGCCTTGGTACCATTGCCAGGATCCTCAGGAAAAACAAACATACCAGGATCATCGCTATTACCGATAATGTGATCCCGCACGAAAAACGTATAGGTGACAAGAGTTTAACAAAGTATTTCCTGAAATGGATGGATGGTTATATCACAATGTCAAGATCGGTTTTAAAAGATCTGGATCTTTTTGATACCATGAAACCGAGATATTTCTGCATACATCCTTTGTATGATAATTTCGGCGATCCTGTATCCATGGATAAAGCAAAAGAAGTGCTTAAGCTTGATCAGGACGCCAGTTATATATTGTTTTTTGGATTTGTTCGCGAATACAAGGGATTGGATTTGTTGCTTCAGGCTTTTGCAGACACCAGGCTTCGAAAACTTCCACTTAAATTAATTATTGCAGGTGAATTTTATACTTCCCCTGATCCATTTTGGGATATTGTTAAAACTAACAGGTTGGAAGGCCTGGTTCAGATGAATAATGAATTTATACCCAATACTGCGGTTGTTAACTATTTTTGTGCAAGCGACCTTGTTGTACAGCCATACAAAGATGCTACCCAGAGTGGCGTTACTCAGGTTGCATATCATTTTAATAAACCAATGGTTGTATCTAATGTCGGGGCTCTTCCTGAAATGGTACCTGATGGAAAGGTTGGTTACGTTGTGAATCCGGATGTAAAGGAAATAGCGGATGCAATACTGAAATATTTTGAAGAAAACAAGCAAGCTGAGTTTGAGCAAAATGTTCGGGAGGAGAAAAATAAATATTCCTGGGATAATATGATTTTGGCTGTTGATACGTTAATAAATCAAATGGATTAAAAGGAAATACAATGATCGTTAGAAGCAAAGCCCCGTTAAGGATAGGATTGGCAGGGGGAGGATCTGATGTTGCTCCATATTCGGATTTATACGGAGGTGCAATCCTGAATGCAACAATCAATATGTATGCATATGCGACCATTGTTCCGAGGCCGGATGGAAAGATTATCCTCAACTCAATTGATAATGGCGGGAAATACGAGTTTTCCTCAGTTGAACATCTGGAAATTGATGATAATCTTATATTACTAAAAGGTATATATAATCGTGTTGTTCAGGAATATACCCACAAACCTCTGTCGTTTGAACTTACCACCTATGTAGATGCACCATCCGGATCAGGCCTCGGTACTTCATCAACCCTGGCTGTAACTATACTTGGTGCGTTTGCGGAATGGTTGAACCTGCCACTTGGTGAATATGACCTGGCAAGGATGGCATATGAAGTCGAAAGGATCGATCTTAAGATGGCTGGTGGTAAACAAGACCAGTATGCTGCCACTTTTGGTGGTGTGAACTTTATGGAGTTTTCAAAGGATGAAAAAGTTGTTGTGAACCCGCTTCGTGTCCGCAGTAAATATCTGAATGAGTTAGCACATAATCTTATTCTATATAACACCAAGACAAGCAGACTCTCTTCGAAAATCATCGAAAAGCAATCAGAAAACGTGCTTAAGAAAAACATGATCTCTATCGAAGCAACACATAAGATAAAGGAACAAGCGATCATGATGAAAGAAGCGATCCTTAGAGGAGAACTGGATAAAATTGGTAAAATCCTGAATTTCGGATGGGAAAATAAGAAGCTCATGGCACCTGGAATCTCCAATTCTTTACTTGATGAGATATACCGCACCGCTATGGATCACGGGGCAATGGGTGGTAAGATATCCGGTGCAGGAGGAGGGGGTTTTATGATCTTTTATTGCCCTAACAATGTCAGATATAACGTCATCAAAGCTCTGACTAAATTTGGCGGTATTTCTAACAGGTATGAATTCACCAATGTCGGATTGACTTCCTGGAGTATATAATCCTCCTTCGGGCGCCTATGCTAAATCTTTCGCCGGCGGTCGAAGCCTTTGGCGAAGACCTCAGCGACAGCATGCGGACGAAATGGATTATTCTTTATGGACGGCATAGATCATCTCTTCTGCCGTTATCTTATCATATGTTAGCAATGCATATTTGGCAACCTTTTCGCTGTCCATATCCTTGATGAAATCATTCACTTCTACTTTGAAACCTGCTGAGTTTATCCGCTTGTCATAGTCCAGGCCATATTCACGTACATGGTCTTTCTGGCCAAAGTGGATCTCACGCTCTTTTTCAGTTATAATGGATTTATCTTCGTAAGTTTTTTCTCTTTCAACATTGATCGGTGACTGTATAATGCCCCAGCCGCCCGGTTTCAGTACACGGAATAGTTCCGTCATTGCTTTTATGTCATCATCAACATGTTCCAGGGTGTGATTGCAAAATACAACATCGAAAGTATCGTTACCAAAAGGGATTTCCTGTACGTCCATTTTTACCCTGGCAAGAGGGGATTCAAGATCAGCGGAAACATAGTCAAGGTTTTTCAGAGCTTTGAATCGTTTCAGGAAACAATACTCAGGTGCAATATGTAGAACTTTAAGGCGGGCTGAGAAGAAATTGGTCTTTTCCTTGAGAAATAACCACATCAAACGATGACGTTCAAGGGATAAACAATTCGGACAAAGAGCATTATCCCTTGATTTAAAACGGCCATACGGTAAAAAATTTCTGTAATGTGCACCACAAACAGGACATTCGACATTATTTCCTGTGTAGAATAATCCTATAAGCCTGGCAAAGAAATGACTGACCTTTTGTAAATATTTTCTTGGGATGAATCTGGTAACCAGGCTGATGATATGTTTCATTTGATCTGATTATTATGGTGCAAAGTTATTCAATTATTCTTATTGGTGAGTCGTGAGTCATGAATCGTAAGTCGCAAATCTAAAATCAAATCGTAAGTCGTTCATCGTAAGTCGTAAGACGTAGATCAAAGGATCTTTGTTATTTGCATTGCGAAGCCCGCCGTCTTTTCTGCTTGTTCATTTCTTTTGCTTGTCCAAAAGAAACGAACCAAAGAAAAGGACAGCACGAATGAAGCCCTTTCTCCCCACGGTCAGACTTCCCACCGCACGGTCCCCGAAAGTGCCGCACCATTCGTGCACTCCCCCCACCGGCTAACTTTTAGTTTAACAAGATAAAAGGCGCAAGACAAAAGTGTCTCAACCCGAATCTTTTGTCTTTTTACTTTTGTCTTTTGTCTTTTATATTAACATTTAACACATCGTGATACAAATTGAAAAATAATTCTTCCGGATAATATGATTATATATATTTTTGTTAACAAATAAAGATTAATATTATGGGATTTATTGAGATTGCTAAAAAAAGGTATTCCACGCGACAATTCCTTGATCAGCCGGTTGAAAAGGAAAAGATTCTAAGTGTGCTGGAAGCTGGAAGGATCGCTCCTTCAGCAGCCAACAGGCAACCATGGATATTTATTGTTATTCAGGATAAGGAAAAACTGAATGGGATTAATAAAACCTATCAAAAGGATTGGTTGAAAAAAGCCCCTGTGGTAATAGTTATTTGTGGAGATCATCACCAGTCATGGATCAGAAGTGACGGGAAAGATCACTGTGATATTGATATAGCCATATCTGTGGATCATATGACTCTTGCAGCAGCGGATATTGGACTTGGAACTTGCTGGATTTGTGCATTTGATAAGAAAAAATGTGCTGAGATATTAAATCTCCCGGATCATATAGAACCAATTGTACTGTTGCCATTAGGATATCCGGCAGACAAACCGGACCTAGAAAGGCATGGCTCAAAAAGAAAAAGCCTTAGTAAAATAACCAAATGGGAGAGTTATTCATAGTAACTTATAAATTATTATGCAAATTCAGGATAAAATAAAACAATCAATCGCCGTAAAGGAAAAAATCATTGGTGATACTGAATTATTGAACAGGATCCGGACTGTTGCTGAGGCCTGTATTCTTTCTTTTAAGAATGGAGGTAAAGTTCTTTTTTGCGGCAATGGAGGAAGTGCTGCCGATGCCCAACATCTGGCCGCTGAGCTTTCGGGTAAGTTTTATATAAACAGGGAACCGCTTGATGCTGAAGCTCTTCATGTTAATACGTCTTATCTGACAGCAGTTGCAAATGATTTTGGTTTTAATGAAGTCTTCTCCCGCCTGTTGAAGGCAAAAGGGAAAAAGGGAGATGTACTGATCGCACTGTCAACATCCGGAAGTTCTCCTAATATAATCGATGCTATTGAGATCGCAAACAAGTTAGGCATGATCACAGTGGGCTTAACAGGCGATTCAGGAGGTAAAATTAAAAAGTTGTGTAATTTCCTGATCAATGTTCCTTCTTCTGACATACCCAGGATTCAGGAATCACACATTATGATCGGGCATATCATCTGTGAAATTATTGAAACCAATCTTTTTGCAAATTGATCAAAGAAGCAATAATATTAGCAGGAGGTTTTGGAACAAGGCTGAAAGGAGTAATAAAAGATCTTCCAAAATCACTGGCACCTGTTATTGATCGTCCTTTCCTGGAATATCAGTTGAATTATCTGAATAATTGGGGAATCCAAAGAGTTATACTTGCGGTCGGATATAAGAATGAACTTATCCGGGAGTACTTTGGGAACATATACAAATCAATAAAACTGGACTATTCACTGGAAGATATACCTTTAGGCACGGGAGGGGCTTTGAAAAAAGCACTGAGCTTTGCAGGTACTGATAATGTACTTGTGATGAATGGAGATACTTATTTTGATGTTGATCTGCAATCTTTATATGATTTTCTACATATCAAGGAATGCAGCCTGGGTGTGACTTTACGATATGTGGATGATGTCGGAAGATACGGCACTGTGGAAATTGATGAAAAAAACAGGATCACAGGTTTCACAGAGAAAGGTCAGAAGCAAGGCCCTGGTTATATCAACGGGGGTGTTTACTTGTTTGATAAAAGATTTTTTATAGGATTTAACCTTCCGCAAAAATTTTCATTGGAAAAAGAATTTTTGGAAAAGTATTGTCACAAGGAGAGAATATATGGCCTTTGTAGTAATGGTTACTTTCTGGATATTGGCATACCTGAAGATTATAAAAAAGCTCAAAATGAATTTAAAGGATTTATCCGTTGATAATGAATGGACACTATTCCTCGACAGGGATGGGGTTATAAATAAAAGGATCATAGATGGCTATGTTACCTGCTGGGAAGAATTTGAATTTCTTCCCGGAGTTCTCCATGCATTGCAATTATTGTCAGGTCTTTTTGGCAGACTAATTATTGTTACAAACCAACAAGGCATCGGAAAGGGTTTGATGACTAATAATGATTTAAAAAATATCCATAATAAGATGTTGAAGGAAATTGAAAGAAACGGAGGAAACATTACCAGTATCTACTACAGTCCTTATCTTGATGCAGATAATCACGAAACCAGGAAACCAAATTCCGGAATGGCCATGCAGGCGAAGCATGAATTTCCTGAAATTAATTTTAATAAATCTGTTATGGTTGGTGATTCCATAGTGGATATGCAATTTGGTAAAAAATTAAATATGTATACTGTTTATTTAATGGATGAAACCGGTGATTTTAATCATCAACTAATTGACTTTCAGTATAAAGACCTCCCTGATTTTACAGATCATATTATCAAAACCTTAACTTAATCCAAAACAACCTGAAGTGTCTCCGCAATTAATATTATTTAGTTTCATTGCATATACATTAATCCTTTTTATTGTCAGCTGGTTTACAGCAAGAAAATCATCCAATGAGGCATTTTTTATAGGGAATCGCATCTCACCATGGTACGTTGTGGCTTATGGTATGATTGGAGCTTCCTTGTCGGGAGTGACCTTTATTTCTATCCCCGGAGATGTTGGTTCGACACATTTTTCATACATGATCATCGTCTTTGGATATCTTGTGGGATATTTTGTGATTGCAAATGTTTTGCTTCCGCTTTATTATAAGCTAAATCTGACATCGATATATTCATATCTTGAAGAAAGATTTGGTTTTTGGTCCTATAAAACCGGCGCATTCTATTTCCTCGTTTCAAGAGTGATTGGTGCATCATTCAGGATGTTTTTGGTAGTGAATGTGTTACAGATATTTGTATTTGATAATTGGGGGATACCTTTTTGGGTGACAGTCACAAGCTTTATTATACTGATAATGCTTTACACTGTGAGGGGCGGGATAAAGACCATAGTATGGACTGACACCCTGCAAACTACTTTCATGCTTCTTTCGGTTGTTATCACCATATTTTTTATTTCATCAGATTTGCAGCTATCAGTATCCGAACTGCTAAAGAACACATTTAAAACCGATTATACACAGTTATTTTATTCAGACTGGCAACATAAACATTTCTTTATTAAAGATTTTTTTGCAGGTATATTTATTGCTATTGTAATGACGGGTCTGGACCAGGATATGATGCAGAAGAACCTTAGCTGCAGGAACATCAGGGAAGCAAAAAAGAATATGTATTGGATGAGTTCCAGCCTGGTTCCGGTTAACTTCCTGTTCCTTATTCTGGGTGCTGTGCTGTACCTCTTTGCCAGCACAAAGAGCATACCAGTGCCGGAATTAACAGATGATCTTTTTCCGATTATAGCCCTTAAGTATCTTGGGCCTACTGCCGGAATAGTGTTTATGATTGGTTTGATTGCAGCTGCCTATTCGAGTGCTGACAGTGCCCTGACTTCATTAACCACTTCATTCAGTATTGATATTCTGGGTTTGCAGAAGAAGGATCACATAGATGAACGCCGAAAGGTACATATCAGGTATCTGATCCATATAGGTGTTTCATTCACTGTATTACTGGTGATCATGATTTTCAGAGCTGTTAATGACCAATCTGTAATATCTAAGCTGTTCACCCTGGCCGGATATACCTACGGGCCTTTGTTGGGTATTTATGCTTTCGGCCTATTTACAAGGTGGAGAGTGAGAGATTCGTGGGTACCATTAATTGCATTGTTGTCTCCGGCGATATGTTATTTAATAAGTATTTTCGATCAATCCTTATTGAATGGATATAATTTTGGATTTGAGCTGTTAATACTCAATGGCCTGATTACTTTTGCAGGGTTGTTAATAATTCATAGAAAGTAATTCATTTAGAATTGAATATATTTATAGACGTTTATTAGTTTTGAACCTTATTTTAAGAAGTCGACAGTCGACAGTAGACATTTTAATTTAGAATAAAATCAAATAAATAATTATGGGAAATATTCGATTTAAAGCCGTAGAAACAGCGATATCCATGAAACCGAAAATTGTAACACCTCCTTCCGGTAAAATATCAGATTATTTCGGTGAATTGACCTTCAATGAAGTGGCAATGAAGGAATATTTAACGGAAGAAGCTTTTAAAAAAGTCATGGATGCCATTAATAAAGGGGGGAAGATCGACAGGAATATCGCCGATCAGGTAGCGTCATCTTTGAAAGCATGGGCAATGAGCAAGGGGGCTACTCATTATACACACTGGTTCCATCCTTTAACAGGATCAACTGCAGAAAAACATGATGCTTTTCTCACACCTACCGATGGCGGAAAAGCTATTGAAAACTTCTACGGGAGTGAATTGATCCAGCAAGAACCTGATGCATCAAGTTTCCCAAGTGGTGGTATAAGAAATACCTTTGAAGCCAGAGGATATACGGCATGGGACCCTACTTCACCTGCTTTTCTGCTAAATAATACTTTATGTATACCAACTATTTTTGTTTCTTATACAGGTGAGGCCCTGGACTATAAAACTCCTCTTTTGAAAGCTTTGAATTTCATTGATGAAGCCTCTGTAAATGTATGCCAGTATTTTGAGAAAGACGTTACCAGGGTTAATGCCACACTTGGCTGGGAACAAGAATATTTTCTGGTGGACACATCATTATACTTTGCCAGGCCAGATCTTGTGCTTACAGGCAGAACAGTTTTTGGGCATGCATCCGCCAAAGACCAGCAACTTTCTGATCATTACTTTGGCAGTATTGCTGAAAGGGTCATGGAATTCATGAAAGACTTTGAGATCGAAAGTCACAGGCTGGGCATTCCTCTTAAACTAAGGCATAACGAGGTAGCACCAAACCAGTTTGAATGTGCTCCTGTTTTTGAAGAAACAAACCTCTCGGTTGATCACAATCAGCTTTTGATGCACATTATGCAGAAAGTTGCAAAGAATCATAATCTTACCGTCTTATTTCATGAAAAGCCCTATGCCAAGGTTAATGGGTCAGGGAAACACAACAACTGGTCACTCATGACCAATACAGGGATCAACCTGTTGTCACCGGGTAAAACTACAAAATCCAATCTTCGGTTTTTAACATTCCTGATCAATATTCTCAAGGCAGTTGATACGTATGGTGATCTTCTGAGGGCGAGCACTGCCACAGCTGGTAATGACCTGCGACTGGGAGCAGGTGAAGCCCCACCGGCTATCATTTCTGTCTTTATAGGCTCACATTTGTCGAAAATATTAGATAACATTGAAAACAAACTAAAAACAGGAAAGATCAATGCTAACCTTAAAGCAGAACTGGATCTGAACATATCCAAAATCCCTGAGATATTACTTGATAATACCGATCGTAACAGAACCTCTCCGTTTGCATTTACAGGAGATAAATTTGAATTCAGAACAGTGGGGGCCTCTGATACATGTTCAAATGCAATGACCGTATTGAACCTTATTGTTGCTGATCAGCTGACTAAATTCAAGCAGGAAGTAGACAGCCTGATGGCTAAAAAAGTCAGGAAAGACGAAGCCATATTTACCATATTAAAAAAGTATATCACTGAGTCAAAAAAGATACGCTTTGAAGGAAACAGCTATAGCCAGGATTGGATAAAAGAGGCTGAAAAGCGAGGGTTATTCAATTTGCAATCCACACCGGAAGCACTTAAAGTGTTTTTGAGACAAGAAATCATTGATTTATACCAGAGGAATCATATTTTAACAAAAAGAGAATTAATTGCCAGATATGATATCAAGCTGGAAAATTATACTAAGAAACAACAAATTGAATCAAGGGTTATTGGTGATCTGGCTAAAAACCATATCATTCCTAAAGCGATCCGGTATCAGAATCTGCTAATCGAAAATGTAACGGGTCTGAAAGAGGTGTTAGATGCAAAAAACTATAATAAGCTTTCAAAGAATGAGCTTCAGACCATTAAAGATATTTCCGAACATGTTTCTAAGATCAAGGTCAATGTTGATCTGATGATCGATAATAGGAAGAAGGCAAATAAGCTGGATACTTCTGAAAAAAAGGCACAGGTATACCATGATAAAGTGCTGCCATACTTTGACATCATAAGATATCATGTGGATAAGCTTGAATTGCTTGTTGATGATGAGCTCTGGACACTTCCGAAGTATAGGGAACTGCTGTTCATCAGATAAACTTTCTTGAATCAGCCTTAACTTGTACCAGGATATTAAAATCCTGTGCCGGTTAGTAACCCTGGCAGGTTTTTACAAGTAAAACACTGATGTAAGCACGAAATTCATGGGTGCCATTTTGATCACCCATCGTAAGTAAATATAAAATGTTACGTTTTTTCAACAGACTGGCCAAAATTATCTTAACCTTTTGGTTGCTGATTTTATTATTACCTGTTACCCATTCCCAGATCAATGTAAGGCATGTTGACAAGGGATTTGAAATAGGGGAGGGGAATGGTGTTTTCTATGTTCTGCCCAGGACAGTGATTCAAATAGATTTGCTGGTTGATAAAACAATCAAAATAAAGGGGCCATACCATGCTTATGCAAAAAAATATCTGGGTATTGATGATATTATAGAAAATGATGTTACGACTTATAAGATCAGGGAGATTACACTTTCATCAACTGCAGAACCTGATCCCGGCCAAATTTTTTATATCGGATACAATGAAAGACAAGCGAAAGATGCACAATCGATTCTCCTTTCGTTTACTGAAGACGGCCTTATTTTAGGAGCTGAACTGATCTCCGATAAAGTAAAGCATAGTACAGGATTCATTTTCCCCGAACAAGAACCGGATGTTGATAGTCTTGCCCGTTATTTCCGTTATTTTGCAGAGAAGAACCTTATCAAAAAAATAGATACACTGGTCAGAAAAATAAATATTGATACGATAAGCATAAAGAAATTATCCTTCAGAACGAGTATAGTAGAAAAAACCCTGGAACAAAAAGCCAGGGAGGCTGTTATGAATATTGAATCCATCCGCGTTGACAGGTATAATATACTTACCGGGTATCAGGAGGTTTCATACAGTAAGGAAGCTATTGAATATATGACCGAAGAATTGACAAAACTGGAAGATGAATACCTGGATCTTTTCTATGGTAAAATTCTATATCAAACATTAAGATACAGGTATACTTATACTCCTAAGCCAGGAGATGAGGACATTTGGATTCCAGTGCTGGATTTCTCAGAGCAAAAAGGTCCGCAAAATCCCGGGACATCTGATGAATCATTATATATAAGATTTTCTAAGTCCGGAACTACAGGATTATTTAAAGATATTACAAAACAGAAAGATGAAGAGGCTGGAATTCCCGGAGGCTTTCATTACCGGTTACCCGAACAGGTAGATATCAGTGTGCTTTACAGAGGTACAAGATATAAAGGTCTGACAACGTATATTGCACAGTTCGGAAGTATAATTGCCTTACCGCCCGGGATACAAAACATTAAATTTTATCCGCATACAGGTAGTTTGAAGAGTATACAGTTTGTGTATTAGCCAGTGATTAGTGATTAGTGATCAGTGATCAGTGAATAGGAAGAAGTGGGTGAAAAGTTGAATGATCGATAATTGGGAGTACTCATCGAACTGTGTCAGTATTTTTAATTCGTTCCTCAAGGTAAACAAATAATTGGTTGATAATCATTGGCAAGCACCAGGGCAAGCCAAAACCCTATTTAATGATCTCTAATAAGTATAATGTGCAAGTTCCATTGCATTAATCCGGCATGCAAGATACATGACAGGTATCAGCTAAACCTCACTTAGCATTTCACTTTTCACTTTTCACTATTATTCCCATACGCCCGGTATACGTTCATTGCAAAATCTGCATTTCCCGTCCTTTATGTTGTTTTCGATGATTTTATATCCTCTGCGTTCAATCAGTGTTTTTTTGCATGAAGGACAATAAGTATTTTCTGCATTAATACCGGGAACGTTTCCGATATAAACGAACTTCATCCCTTCCTGTAATGCGATTTCTCTGGCTTTTTCGAGTGTAGCGGTGGGGGTGGGGGGTAATTTTGTTAATTTATATTGAGGATGAAAACGGCTGAAATGCAGGGGGCAGTCATCCAGATCATTATTGTAAAGCCAGTTACACATTTTTCTGATCATGTTGAAATCATCTGTCCAGCTTGGCACTATCAGATTTGTGATCTCCAGCCAAACGCCTTCTTCTTTCAATATCTTTAATGTATTAAGAACAGGATCCAATGTACCGGCATTTAACATCTCATAGATGTCATTGCTGAAACTTTTCAGGTCAATATTTGCTGCATCCAGAACCTGGCAGATTTCTCTCAGAGGTTGCTCATTAATATAACCGGCGGAAATAAATATGTTTTTTATTCCCTTCTGCCTGGCAATTTTGGATGTTTCATAAGTATATTCATAAAAAGCGATTGGCTCTGAGTAGGTATATGCAATAGATTTACATCCATAATAAAGGCATTCTTTGATAACCTCAGCCGGCATCAGGTCATAATTTTTTGATTCCAGCGGACTTACCTGTGATATAGTCCAGTTCTGGCAGTTAAGGCATACAAGGTTGCATCCGGCAGTAGCTATGGAAAAAGCCTTGGTGGTTGGGAGAAAATGATATAACGGCTTTTTTTCAATAGGGTCAACATGTACGGCGCAGGGGTTCCCATAGGCAATACTATAGAGTTTTCCTCCTTTATTTACCCTGGTTCTGCAATCACCTGTTTCATCTTCTTTAAGGTTACATGCATGGGGGCATAATTTACATTTGACACCTTTTGGGGTTGAAATATAGTGCCTTGCTTCAATGCTCCATTTCCACAGGTCATCATTACCACTAAAAAATTTATTGCCGCTGATCTTTGACAACCCTTTGGCAATTGCACTTGTACCGTTGAGAGCCAAAGCCAGACCACATGTTCCGCATATGCTGTACTTGAGAAATGTTCTTTTATCTATCTTTTTTCCCTTAGCCATGTTTGTTAGATTAATAAGATCCGAACTAATTAAGTTTGCATTCAAAACTACCCCACTCCCCACTTCTTACTCCTTACTCCTTACTCCTTACTTCTTACTTCCCCTGGTCACTGATCACTGGTCACTCGTCACTGTTCCTGTTTTTATCAAAACGATCAAACCCGCCAAAATATTTATTATTCCGATAAAAAAACATGTGTTGATAATACCTGTGAGCGGTATGAGGAAGATGGCTGCCGCAAGAGCACCAATGGCAGAGCCCAATAGATCAATGCTATATGTTGATGAGGCTATCCTTGCTACATTTTCTCTTTGAAGGATTGTTGCCTGGGCATACTGAAATCCGATCAAAATACCGCATATTAAACTCAACAGGTTAAAAATGATATTGACCATGATCATCCATGTTGACAATCTTGACAGAGATATCATAAGTAAGGACAATATTATGGCGAATAATCCTATGATGAATTGGAAAGTGTAATATTTTTTTATCCCGGGACTGATCAGCCTGGGAAAAACAAGGGACCCCAGTGCCAACCCTGCCATAAATAATGTGATAATTATACCGATCATTTGATAAACATAACCATAAATAACCTGGAAACTAATCAAAAGGATGAACGTTACCGATGAGCCTGTGAAACCGCTTGCGAAAAGGCCGATATTTATAGCATTGGATTTTATGAAAACAAAAATCACAGGTATAAGGAGTAAAACCAGAAATAACCAGATGTTGATCTTGAAGTGGCTGAGCCAGTATAGTATCTGTTCATAATATGCCAGTGGCTTGAAGTCAGTGTTAAGCCTGGTGTCAGGATCAAGGGACTCCATGATCTTTCCAGCTCTTAACCGTGTTAATTCATCATCAAGATAGTATTCATTGACATAGATAGTATTTATTTTTTTTAAGATGATTTGTTCAACAATATTGTAAGTTATTTCTTCATCTGAAGCTATATAATAATCTTTTGTGCCGGGGATAATGATAACGTTATTGAAAACCTCTTTAAGGGTATTTAATAATACCGAATGGGTCATAATGGCTTCCTGACTCATGTAATTTCCGGCTGAAGCCAGGTTTGTAGATAGTATACCACCGGGTTTAAGTACTTGCTTAACTTCTTTGAAAAATTCATAAGTATAAAACCTGTTGATTTGTGCTGTGGATGGATCCGGCAGGTCAATGATCACAATATCATAAGTATCATCCTGTTGTTTAACCAGTCTTCTCGGATCTTTCCCAATACTATTAATGATTTTATCATCAAGTGCTGAAGTATATTCTTTCCCGAGGTCAAGAAGCCAGGGATTCATTTCAACATAATCAACCTGTTTTATGTTATATTTCAGGATTTCCTTTGTTGTGCCTGATAAACCGCCGGAAATGAGCAAAACCTTTTCAGGCTTGGGATGTTGTACCATGGCATAATGAATGATTTCCTCATTATCTAAAGGCTGATAGGATGTGAAAAGAAGAGATCCGTTATCATAAAAGTTTTTCTGTCCGGCAATTTCAGTTATATCAATTTTACCATATGGCGTTTCTTCATATAATATAATTTCCTGGTCAGGATATAACAGTTCCCTTGTCTTCTTATCAGGATCCAGTAAAAAAGCAGGTATAAGGAAAACGATTGCAAGGCAGATTGCCAGATATTTCAGCAATGGTTTCTTCATGGCTGAAGAAAGGATAAATGCCGATGACATATTGATCAGTAAAAGTAAAAAAAGTGATTGGAATGTTTTCAGGAAAAATACCAATAAGAAGTTGAAAATCAATCCCCCAATGATACTTCCAATTGCTTCCAGTCCATAAACCTTATTAATATTTTTTCTGCCTGTTATATTTGAATATTCGATACTGAAAATTGTAAATAATGCACCGGAAACAAGGCAATAGGGTATGAGAAGCAACAAAATGATCAGCCATGTCTCTACCGGGCCGAACATCTTACCGGGGACAAATGCTATATTATGGAACAGATAAAAAGAAAATACGGTTACTACAGGAAGTATTGATATCACAATCTGGAATGCGTATATGAGTTTTAACTTTTCTTTTATTTTTTTAACTGTCTTTCCAAGGAATGCTCCTGTTCCTGTCAGCAACATCCAGTTAGACAATAATATCCCCATAATCAATTCATTACCGTAAAACACGCTTAAAAACTCACGTAAAAGAATAATTTGCGTGGTGATAGCAGAAATACCCAGGATTATGACAGAATATTTTAAACCGCTTTCTATTTTAATATTCATTTTGTATTTTTGTTAAAGCAGAAAGTGTTAAACACGAAATTAATTAAATTATGTTTAAAGCAAAATATATCATAATCATGGTTATAGGTATGTCGATTTTCACAAATGGGTGCCAATCCCAGGAAGAACAGGGTTCTGCCAAGCTTAAGAACAGGAAGCCTGCAGTTGCCGGCAGGTTCTATGAAGGAGATCCTGTAAAATTAAACGCTGATTTAGAAGCTCTTTTTTCCACTGCTGTACCCAAAAAGTATGACCATGTGATGGCAGTGATCTCGCCACATGCAGGATTTGTTTTCTCAGGTGGGGTTGCGGCCTCAAGTTTCAACCAGATTGAAACAAACAAGGATTATGACAATATCTTTATCCTTGCTTCAAGTCACCGGATTTCTTTTGATGGGGCTTCTGTATACGATATTGGTAATTATGAAATGCCTTTGGGAACAGTCGAAGTTAATTTACCTTTAGCCAATGAACTGATCAAAAAAAATGAAGTTTTTACTTTCAGGCAGGATGCGCATCTTGATGAGCATAGTCTTGAAGTTCAACTGCCTTTTCTGCAGTATAAGTTAAAGGACAATTTCAGGATAATACCTATTGTGATAGGGACACAAAATCCGTCAGCATGTAAAAAGATAGCTGCTGCATTAAAACCTTATTTTGGCGGAGACAACTTGTTTGTTATCAGCACTGATTTTTCACATTACCCGTCGTACGAAGATGCTCAAATGGTTGATCATCTTACGACAGAAGCCATTTTATCAAAAAATCCTGAAAAGCTATTAAAAACACTTAAAGACAATGATAAAAAGAATATTTATAACCTTGCAACGAGTCTTTGTGGCTGGACTTCTGTCTTAAGCTTACTTTATATCATTCAGGATAAT
>JAUWGC010000166.1 GCA_030606625.1 Bacteroidales bacterium
ATTTTGATCCTCCCTATATTACTCGTACCTTGGCAACTATTGTTGATATAGGAGTAAACACTATTATATGGGATGGTTATGACGGAACATCACCTGACAGTCTTCCTGTCCCCAACAACACAAACATCAGTTTTACTATAAGTTATATTAACGGATTAACCAACCTCCCTTTACATGATATAGAATTCAATATCAATGGTTTTGTAATTGAATTGGTCAATCCTCCTCCGGATCCCGATGACTCACTCTTTGTTTTTTGGGATGATTCAAACATTGGTGGTACTGTCAATTTAGATGGATGCTATAGTACTCCTGTTCCATGGTCAGGATGTCATGATTGGAACAATACTAATGATTGTACCCATAATACATGGTGGTACACTGTATCTCAAACCACTTCTCCTGTTGTCATTGTTGAGGAACGTTCACCCGATTCTTTGACATTTGTTCAACAACCGCCACAAAGTATTTGTGCAGGTGCCTCCGGTCTTCCGTTTTCTGTTACAACACCAAATCCCAGCACAGAAATTTATCATTGGTCATTTACAGGTACAGGTGGTACTTTTAACCCTCCTAATCCAACAGGTAGTTCTGTTATAATGGATTTTGTAATAAATGCAACACCCGGAAATATCGAAGTCTGGGGAGAAAACACGAATTGCGGACTTGGAGATACTTCATATCTTCCTATCTTAGTTCAACAATCTACAATAGCGGATGCCGGACCGGATGCCGGTATCTGTGAAGATGATACATACACACTATCAGGAGCCACAGCTTCCAACTATGCCAGCCTATTGTGGACAAGATCAGGAGATGGGACATTTGATGATGCCACTTTATTAAATGCAATTTATACACCAGGCCCGGGTGATATTAGTTCAGGAACTGTGGATTTAACAATTACAACTACGTCTATTGCACCATGTACTGCAGATGCAACAGACACGATGACACTCTCTATCGGACCTGCTTCAACTGCAAATGCAGGACCAGATGCAACAATTTGTGAAAACGTAACACATACCTTATCAGGAACAGCAACGAATTACTCCTCATCAATATGGACTACCGCGGGAGATGGAACTTTTGATTATGACACTTCATTAACAGCAATATACACACCCGGTACAAATGATATTATTGCAGGATCAGTAGATTTAACACTTACTACTTCTCCTTTTCCGCCTTGTACTACAGATTCAACAGATGTTATGACACTCACTATTGAGCATGCATCCACAGCAAATGCAGGACCAAATGATACCATCTGTGAAAATACAACTTATACCTTGTCAGGAAATGCAACTTATTACAGTGCTGTATTATGGACCACATCAGGCGATGGAGGATTTGATGATGCAACTTTATTAACAGCAACTTACACACCCGGTGTAACCGATATTAGTTCAGGATCTGTTAATTTATCACTTACCGCTTCTTCAATTGCTCCTTGTACTACAGATTCAACTGATGTTATGACACTTTCAATTCAGTTTTTGCCCACAGCAAATGCAGGGTCAGATGCAATAATCTGTGAAACAGGATCATACACTCTTTCGGGAACTGCAACGGATTACAGCACATCAATGTGGACTACAGCGGGCGATGGAATATTTGATGATGCCACTTTATTAACAGCAACTTACACACCCGGTCCAACTGATATTAGTTCAGGAACTGTAAACTTATCACTTATAGCATATTCTATTGCACCTTGTACTGGAGATTCAACTGATGTGATGACACTCTCGATTCAGCTTTCACCCATCGCTAATGCAGGCTCTGATGAAAGTATTTGTGAAAGGGATACATTAGATTTCTCTCAATCCGGCACACAACCTTCAGCAGCAAATTATGACTCATTACTCTGGATTGGTGGTCTCGGCTCATTCGATTATGATACAGCTCTTATGCCTAAATATATTCCTGCAATTGGTGAATTAGGTCAGGTTGATCTATCTCTCATTGCTTATTGTACATTGCCTTGCATCAATGATACATCTACAATGACACTTACAATTTTCGATTCCCCTGAAGCTGATTACACAAAGAATCCAAATGATTCAATCTGTGTAAATGAATTAATTTATTTCCAGGATAATAGTACAACAACTATAAATAGCTGGCTTTGGAATTTCGGAGATGGAAACACAGCCAATACACAAAATGTTTATCATTCCTACACTAATAACGGGATATATGATGTTTCCCTGTTAGTAACTAATACCAACGGATGTACGGATTCTATCAGCAATATTCTTGAAGTTCATGTCTTGCCTGAAGCCGGTTTTACCATTAGTCCTAATGATACCATCTGTGCCGAATTACCTTTTACTTTCACTGACACCAGCACAACAATCATAACAGACCGGTATTGGGATTTTGGTAATGGTCAATCAGCCTCCGGCAATAGTGTTACATATACATATACACAAGCAGGGGATTATACCGTGACTCTAATCGTTGTTAACGAAAACAGTTGTTCTGATACTATTACTCATAATGTTAGAGTGAATGCCTTACCTGTGGCTGATTTTGTAATCAGCCCCAATGATACAAGTTGTGTGGACGAAGTTATCAACTTCAATGCTGCAGGAACTGCCGACATTGTTTTATGGGAATGGGAATTCGGAGATGGTAATACAGGTACTGGTCAGAATACCACCCATGCTTATACACAAACCGGTACACACACTATATTATTAGTATATACCAATAATAACGGATGTTCTGATACGGCTATACACCAACGTGTTGTGGTTAATCCTAATATCGGCTTCTCAATGAGCCCAAGTCCCAGTTGCCAGGGTTACCTGGTCATTTTTAACGGCATTAATATTAGTGAAGCTACTTTTACCGACTGGAACTGGGATTTTGGTGATGGTGTGGGAACTGCCGTTGGATATAATGTGAGCTATTTATACACACAGGCAGGTACATTTAATGTTACTTTAAATGTATGCTCCAAACAGGTCGTCCAGCCTCTGATCGTCAACCCGACATGCCAGGTTGACGCAGGCTCTGATGAAGCTGTGTGCGAGGATGCACCCTTTGACTTTTCTACTTCCGACACAATACCTGCTGCCAGTGGTTATGCTTCAATACTTTGGTATGGCGGACAGGGAAGCTTTGATGATCCCACACAGGTTGTACCTGTTTACACTCCCGGACCTACTGAACTTGGTTTTGTCACCCTGACAATGATTGGATATGCCATGAGCCCTTGTGAGAACGATACTTCGCAAATGGTGCTGCAGGTAGTTGAGGGAGCTTATGCTAATGCAGGTTCGGATGAAAACACTTGCTATGGGGATCCCTTTGATTTTGCCAATTCATCATCTGTTCCTTTTGGGTTGAATTATGATACTCTCTATTGGTCGGGTGGCAACGGGTATTTTATTGATCCTTATGTAGAAGTACCGGTTTATGTTCCCGGTCAAGGAGAAATAGGCCCGGTTGTTCTCACTATGGTTGCTTCAGGATTTATAATTAACTGCGACTCTATTGATGATATGGTACTGACAATCCGCCCAGAACATCTCACACATTTATATCCGGTAATTTGTTATGGAGATTCACTTTTTGCAGCCGGATCATGGCATTATTCCAGTGGCGTATTTTATGATACCCTTGCCAGTATTTACGGATGTGATAGTGTGATAGAAACCAACCTGACGGTTTACCCGGAAATAGAT
>JAUWGC010000048.1 GCA_030606625.1 Bacteroidales bacterium
GTCTCCTGTTTGGAATGTGGAATGTCGGTTACCAGCATTTTATGTCACTTGGCCAAACAATGGACATCTGGCAGAATTTCTGGTATGGTTTTTTACAGGTACTTCCAATCATCATTGTTGCATATGTTACAGGTTTGGGCATCGAGTTTGTTTTTGCACAGATAAGAGGCCATGAAGTGAATGAAGGATTCCTGGTATCCGGTATGCTTATACCATTAGTTATGCCACCCGATGTACCTCTCTGGATGGTTGCCGTGGCAACGGCTTTTGCTGTCATCTTTGGGAAGGAGGTTTTCGGCGGTACGGGAATGAACATCCTGAATCCTGCACTTACTGCCAGGGCATTTCTTTTCTTTGCCTATCCGAAGGAAATGTCGGGAGACCAGGTATGGATTGTTGACAAGGCAGACGCATTCTCGGGAGCTACTCCCCTTGGTGAAACCATGATTGGAAATATAGATAAGATCCCCAGTCCGGTAGACATGTTCCTGGGGTATATTCCTGGCTCGATAGGGGAAACATCTACCCTGGCAATACTCTTTGGAGCAATTGTTTTACTTGCAACAGGCGTCGCAAGCTGGAGGATTATGCTGTCAGTTTTTGGTGGAGGCCTTTTAATGGGCTATATTTTTAACCTGGTTGCATTAAATGAGTACATGATGATCCCTGCATGGCAACACCTGGTCCTAGGTGGTTTTGCTTTTGGGGCGGTATTTATGGCAACCGACCCGGTATCGGCTACACAAACCATCAGGGGACAGTATATATACGGATTTCTGATCGGCCTCTTGGCCGTTTTGGTAAGGGTGTTTAACCCTGCCTACCCGGAAGGGATGATGATGGCTATCCTGTTCATGAATGTCTTTGCCCCGTTGATTGATCATTATGTAATTCAGGCAAATATCAGAAAGAGGAGGAAAAGATGGCGGAAAGTTGCCGTTATTGATTGAGTGAATTTTATTATCAAAACATAAAATCAAAAAAGCAAGATGTTTAGCAATAGATACATATTCATTTATTCAACGGTTATGGTTATCATAGTGGCAGCAGTATTATCTACTGTGACTATGTTACTGAAACCATACCAGGACCGTAATATCACAAATGCCAAAATGCAGGGGATCCTGGCGTCTGCTGAAATAACTGCTTCGGCAGATGATGCCAAAATACTTTATGAAAGATACATCACAGAGGAGGTAGTTATTGACCATGAAGGGAATGTCATTTGTATATACAAGGATCAGGAATTTGAAAAAGGCGATACCCGTGCTTTTGAAATTGATCTCAAAACAGAACTTTATAAGAAAGCTACCGGCAAACCCTTTAAAGTGCCTTTATATATAGCCCACGTTGATAAAAAGATCGTTTATATTGTTCCGTTATTGGGAAAAGGCCTTTGGGGCCCTGTTTATGGAAACATAGCCTTCGATGAAGAATTTAATGAAATTTTTGGTGCTGAATTTGGCCATGATAAAGAAACACCAGGCCTGGGTGCTGAGATTTCCACAAGGGAGTTTGCAGAACAATTCATCGGGAAGATGATATTCGATGAAACAGGCCGGTTTACATCGATCAAAGTAGTTAAAGGAGGTGCTTCCACTTTGCCTGCTGATCAAAGGATTCACGGTGTAGATGCTGTATCCGGCGGAACCATCACCAGCAATAGTGTCACTGATATGTTGGAGGATTGTCTGGAAAATTATGTATTGTACATCAACAAAAAGAAATAAAATATGAGCTCAGAAAAGAAAGAAAGAGAACCTCTGTTTTCTGCCAGAAACCGGAAACTGATCACCTTACCGCTTGGCAGGGATAATCCCATTACGGTTCAGGTACTGGGGATATGTTCTGCATTGGCTGTTACTGCAAAACTGGAGCCTGCTTTTGTAATGGCCTTGTCTGTGATATTTGTTTTGGGAGTTGGAAACGTGCTTATTGCACTGTTGCGTAAAACAATTGCACCACGGATCAGGATCATAGTGCAGTTAACAGTAATTGCCACCCTGGTTATTCTTGTTGACCAATTCCTGAAAGCATTTGCTTATGATGTGAGCAAACAGCTTTCTGTTTTTGTCGGGTTGATCATCACCAACTGTATCATCATGGGGCGCTTTGAAGCATTTGCAATGAACAATAAATCCTGGCCGGCATTTCTGGATGGTGTGGGCAATGCCTGGGGATACGGATGGATACTGATCGTGGTTAGCTTCTTCAGAGAATTGCTCGGTTCCGGGACGATCTGGGGATACCCGGTATTGGAAAAAATTGGATTATTCAACATTGGTTATGAAAATAATGGGATGATGATCCTGCCACCTATGGCACTGATAGTTGTAGGTGTTATTATCTGGGTGCAAAGATCGAAGGACAAGGAGTTGATAGAAGAAAAATAATTAAAGAACTATTAAGCCAAATATATAATGAATGAATTAACCAGTATTTTCGTCAAATCGATGTTTATCGACAATATGATCTTTGCCTACTTCCTGGGCATGTGCTCATATCTGGCCGTATCGAAGACGGTGAAAACATCCGTTGGTTTAGGTATCGCCGTTATTTTCGTTCTTGGTATCACCGTGCCGGTAAATTACCTCATCAATGAATTTCTTCTCGGGCCCGGAGCTTTGTCATGGCTTGGTCCTGGTTTTGTTGAGGTTGACCTGAGCTTTTTATCATTCATCATGTTCATCGCTGTAATTGCATCCATGGTTCAACTTGTTGAAATGGTGATTGAAAAGTTTTCACCAGCTTTATATAACTCCCTTGGTATTTTTCTGCCCCTTATTGCAGTTAACTGTGCTATACTTGGTGGCTCATTGTTTATGCAGGAAAGAGAATACCAGTCACTGGCCGAGGCGACATCTTTTGGTCTCGGTTCAGGTGTGGGCTGGCTTCTGGCCATTGTCGGTATTGCAGCGATACGTGAAAAAATAAGATACTCTAATGTGCCTGCTCCTTTAAGGGGGCTGGGAATAACGTTCATCATCACTGGCTTGATGGGCATTGCTTTTATGATGTTTATGGGAATCAAATTTTAAGATCAATATTTAAAATCAAAGAAATATGTTACTAGTTGTTGGCATAGGAACAATAATTTTATCCGGTATTGTTGTATTCCTTGTGGTGCTGTTGTTCCTTGTGGTGCTCTTGCTGTATGCAAGGAAAAAACTGACTCCACAAGGACAGGTAAAGATAACCATCAATGACGATAAGGTTCTGGATGTGAACCCCGGTTCAAATTTGTTAACAACCTTATCCATAAATAAAATTTACCTTCCTTCGGCATGTGGTGGAGTAGGTACCTGCGGCATGTGCAAATGCCAGGTTTTTGAGGGTGGTGGAAGCATCCTCATAACGGAGGTGGGTTATTTCACAAGGAAAGAAGCAAAAAATGACTGGAGACTCGGATGCCAGGTTAAGGTAAGAGAGGATATGAAAATATCCGTGGCACCGGAAATCTTTGGTATCAAGAAATGGGAATGTGAGGTCATCTCCAATAAGAATGTGGCAACATTTATTAAGGAATTTGTAGTTAAATTGCCGGAAGGTGAATCACTTGACTTCATGTCCGGTGGGTATATCCAGGTTGATGTACCCAAATGTGAAATTGATTATGGTAAGGATATCTTCGTTGAGGAAGAATACAGGGATGAATGGGATCAATTCAAAATGTGGGATTTGAAGATGAAAAACCCGGAACCTGTCTTCAGGGCCTATTCAATGGCAAACCAACCTGCTGAAGGTAACATTGTCATGCTGAATGTCCGTATTGCAACTCCGCCCTTTGACATGAAAACAGGCGGATTTAAAAAGGTGAACCCGGGAATATGTTCTTCATATATCTTTTCACGGAAACCAGGAGATAAAGTTACAATATCAGGACCTTATGGTGAATTCTTTATCAAGGATACAGACCGTGAGATGATGTTTATCGGAGGAGGTGCAGGGATGGCTCCCATGCGCTCCCATATCTTTGACCAGTTCAAGACCCAAAAGACTTCCCGGAAAGCGACATTCTGGTACGGTGGAAGGTCACTGAGGGAATTATTCTATATTGATGAATTTAAGGCAATTGATGAAGAATTTCCAAATTTTGATTTTCATATTGCCTTGTCAGAGCCAATAACGGAAGATAATTGGAAAGGTGCCACCGGTTTCATTCACCAGGTTATTTTGGATAATTATCTTAAAGGTCATCCGGAACCTGAAGAGATCGAATATTATATCTGCGGACCACCATTAATGAATGATGCAGTCCTGAAAATGCTGGATGATTACGGTGTCCCGGATGAAATGATAGCTTTTGACGATTTTGGAGTGTAATTGACCAGGTCCCGCTCTCTGCTGAACTTTTTTTTCAACATGCAAAGAATAATATCATACCTGTTGATCGTTTTGTTCCTTTCCGCCTGCATGCTGGAGCACAGGCCTTGTAAGGTCCGGTTTGCAGGCCAGATACAGGGAACATATTATGAAATCACCTATTTTGATCAAAAGGGGAGGAGTTTCCAGGAAGAAATAGATTCTTTACTTAAAATGATCGATTATTCTGTTTCTTTATGGGATAAAAATTCTGTCATTTCAAGGGTTAACAGAAATGATACTGCGGTGAACCTTGATGAGATATTCATTGAATTGTTCAGAATGTCAGATGACATCTCTGAAAAAACTGATGGCTGTTTTGACATAACGGTCGGACCTATGGTGAATGCCTGGGGATTTGGATTTACCGGCCGTAAAAAAGTTGATAAGAAAGTTATCGACAGCTTGTTGCCCCTTGTAAGTCATCATAATATATCTGTTAAAGACAATAAGATAATAAAATCGGATCCCGCAATTCAGATTGATTTTAATGCAATAGCCCAGGGATACTCGGTTGACCTGATTGCCCGGTTACTGGAAACGAAAGGGATCAGGAATTACCTTATTGATATTGGAGGAGAGGTATTTGCCAGGGGAGAGAAACCTGATGGCAATGACTGGGTGGTTGGTATTGAAAGTCCTGCAATAAATAAAGATGATGAACGCAGCCTCATCGCCAAAATATCTGTCAGGAATATGGCAGTAGCTACTTCAGGTAGCTACCGGAAATATTTCGAGGAAGATGGGATCAGGTATTCTCATACTATTGACCCAAAAACAGGTTATCCGGTCAGGCATTCATTGCTGAGTGTAACTGTTCTTGCCAGTGATTGTGCAACCGCAGATGCTTATGCTACTGCTTTTATGGTAATGGGAATGGAGAAGTCCCTGGATTTCATCGAACAAAACAAAGATCTTCTAAATGCTTATTTTATTTATTCGGACAGGGATGGAAGTTATAATACATATGGAACCACGGGAATACAGGAAGTTATAAGTGAGTGGGATTAATCCCTGATCTTATTATCGCAGTCTGCCCCACCATCACTATGACCACAGCTGCAACTGATGCGCTTTCCGGTACTTGGGTCCACACTGCCGCATGATTTCTTGAATTCACCTCCTTTTTTAACGAACATCTTTATGGCAATGCCGGCAATGGCGATGGATATAAGGATAACGGATATTAAAATCAACTTCCAGAACATTCTTAAGTGCTTATTGGATTAACAAGATCGCAAAGATAAATATAAATTTGCTCTCCTCCAGATGCCAATCAACAATCAACAATCAATCTGATCACTGATCACTGGTCACTCGTCACTGATCATATTCTTCTAAACTCCGAGATCACTATAGCTGCAGCAACTGACGCATTCAGAGATTCGGCTTTTGATTCCCAGGATGGAATGGATAAATGACCGGTAATATATGGCAGAAGCTCTTTTGATATACCACGGGATTCATTTCCTATAATGATGATACCATGTTTGGCAAGTTTTTCCTTATATATGTTCCTGCCGTGTAATACGGTTCCGTATACCTTTATTTCATCAGGTACCTCTTGCAGGAACACGGCAAGGTCTTTATAGTAAATCCTGACTCTGGCAATAGAACCCATTGTGGATTGGATAACCTTTGGATTATAAACATCAACGCTTTCCCGTGAGCAAACTATATGCCGGATGCCGAACCAGTTTGCCGTTCTGATGATCGTACCCATATTACCCGGATCACGAATGTCATCGAGGACAAGGATCAGGTTTTTTTGAAGAATGTTTATATTAAACTTGTACACAGGGATCCCGGTGACTGCCAGAACCTGGTTTGGTGTTTTGAGTAAACTGATTTTCTTCAGTTCTTTTTCGCTGATTTCGAAAAGATCGATTTTGTTTAAGCGTGGATCCTCATTATTTATCTCCAGCCATTGCTTCGTGGCAAAGATCATCCGGACAATGAATGTACTATCCAGAAGATCATTAACCAGTTTAGGGCTCTCAGCAATAAAGGCCTGGTGAATGTTTCTGAATTTCCCAAGTTTCAGTGAGTTAATATATTTGATCTGATTTCCGGAAAGCATTGATCTAATGAGTTTTAGTCATGGTTGCAGGAACACAGATTACAAAATCAGCAAGGCCTTTGTTTTCTTCCGATAATTCATCAATGTCAGCCTGTTCCACGCTGGCTATCGTAAGAATTTTTATTGCCGGGTTTTCCTGATTGATATACCATGTGATCCCTTCAAAATTATTGGAATGGTATGTTCCGTGGAAATGGAGGAAAACCTTTCCGGGTTTCCGGTTCTTCAGGATATTATAAGCCATGGTGGCATCTTTGATGGCCTGGGCTTTAGGAAGGTTGGTATTGGCACGTCCACCCATGCCTCCCATCATGTCGAGCATACCTTTATATCCTTTTAATTCCGGATCATAAGGGACAGGAAGAGGTGGCAGCAACTCTTTGGCTTTGGCACTCAGGCTGTCAAGGCCTTCGAAACCTTTTTTGTGCACAACGGCTGCATATCTCCGGGGGATATTGGTGGCAATAAATTCCAGGTTGTTTTCTCTAGCAAATTCTACCAGGGGCTTGTAATCGGTGTTGTAGTTCGGCCAGAGTTTTGCCTCTGCTTCGAAGTTTCGTGTTTTGATGTTTCCTGAAATATATTCCGAGAGGATCAACTCGTTGTCGGTTTCAAACATCTCTGCACCCAGAATGAGATTATTTTGTATTTCATTATAAAGATCCTTAGTCAGCTCAAGCTGTAGCCAATGGCAAATCGGATTATTATGCAGCTCTCCGAAAAGGATGATATCTGCATTTTTTGCCTCCGAAAGCAATGCTTTATACTTTACCGTTTTACCATCTTTTGAGAACAACTGGTAAGCTTGTTTGTCGGATTTAAAGGCTATTAACAGGAACAATACAGGGATGAGGAACAATAATTTTGATTTCATAGGGAAGAATTTTAGTTTTTTAAATAAAATATGTTAATTAATTAGTATGTTGATAGAGAATGCTGTAATAAAGATAAAAGATAAAAGATAAAAGTAAAAAGATAAAAGTAATGCTGAAAGCGTCCCTTCGGGAAAAGACAAAAGTAATGATTTATGAATAACTGCAATTTTCCTATGTGGATTTCAGCCTAACCGCCTGCCTGAACTGCCGAACGGCAGACAGGGACGGGCAGATTTACGACATAATCTACAACCAATAGCTAACAACCGATGACTAATGGAAACCCGTATGGGAGGGCTTAAATGATACTGGAAACGAGAAACGAAACATTTTATCATAGTTGAGAAGAACATCAATATTGATTATGCAGTTAAGCAAATTCTTGAGGGAAAATTTATGCCAGGGGGAAGTTTGTGGTGTATTAGCCTCTCCAATTTGGAGAGGGGGAAGCTGAGCGTAGCGAAGCAGGGGTGAGGTTAAATTAATCATTAATCGTTCCCGAAAGAATAGAATCATATAACGGCCTGTCATCCAGTAGTTCAAGTGCTTCTTTTATCTCCGGGTCATCCTTTATGGAGGCAAGGATCTTACCCCTTTGGTAATAATACCTTGATATCATATCGATCTTTAACAGCTCTTTGATCTCATCCTTATGTGTTAAAAGATCATCTTCTTTATTATGCATCAGAGCAGTCTTCAGTGATTCAAATTCCGTTTCCATTGCATCGAAGTAATTTTCTTTTCGGGCTGCCTCTTCCAGTTGTTCAAGCTTCTTTTCACATTTTGTTGTATAATCATAATCCTTATCAGAAATGTATTCAATAAAGTCGTTGAATATTTCATCTGTTATCTCAAAATCTTCCGGAGCCGGGATTTCGGGATGTTCTGCCGCAAACTGTGTGGCATAGTCGAAGATCAGGTATTTCGCGAACAGGCTGGTTGCAATATTGCTGAAACTATGGGCTTCGAGTTTGATATCAGGGTCAATACCTACTCCGTCATAGACTTTCCGGCCATTACTGGTTTGAAATTCTGAGATGAGCGAGTCAGGGATTATATTGAATTCACCGTTACCATCCTTATGTGAATAATCAATGGCCTGAATACACCTTCCTGATGGAATGTAATATTTGGCAACAGTGATTTTTGCCTGGGCATTGTAACTCAGGGGAATCACATGTTGCACCAGTCCCTTGCCAAATGTACGCTGGCCGATGATCACTCCACGGTCAAAATCCTGGATGGCTCCCGCAACAATTTCCGATGCAGATGCACTGCTATGGTTGACAAGGATAACAAGAGGAATGCTTTTATCAACAGGAATATACCGGGTTATATGATCCTGGTTCTTCTCAGTGAGTTTTCCTTTTGTGCTTACAACAAGCTTGCCTTTATCAACGAAAATATTCGTAATGTTCACGGCTTCCATAAGCAATCCACCTCCATTGCCCCTTAGATCCAGGATCAATCCGTTGATTATTTTATCTCTTTTCAGATCCATAAAGGCTTTCTTTACTTCATTACCGGCATTCTGAGTGAATCCGATAAGTTTGATATAACCAATATGATCATTAAGCATACCGGAATAAGGAATATTGTCAATTTTTATTTTCTCCCTGAGGATTTCAAACCCAAGTGGTTTATCCAGATTATACCTTTTTATTTTTAATGTGACAGGAGAACCTGGCTGGCCTTTAAGGATCTCACTTACCTCATTAGCTTTCTTCCCCTTTGCCGACTTACCATTGATCTCTATGATCTTATCACCTGCTTTCAACCCGGCTTCAAGGGCAGGAAATCCTTCGTATGGTTCGGAAATTACAACATAGTCTCCCTGTTTATGGATCAATGCCCCGATGCCGCCATATTGCCCTGTTGTTATCAGCTTGTAGTCCTCAACCTTAGATTCCGGGATATATACTGTGTAAGGATCCAGCGATTCCAGCATGGCCTCAATCCCGGTCTGCATTAACTCTCCGGGGTTGATATCATCAACATAGTTGGTGTTTAATTGCCCGAATAATGATGTGTAGATATCAAAGTTTTTTGCTATTTCAAAATTATTTTCATTCTGGCTGAATGAAGCTGTGACAACTGATACGAAAAAAATAAATGGAATAATGTATTTAAAAGTATTTTTGGCTTTCATTATTATTAGTTTTAGTGAAGATTATATAATCTCTTGTATTCTGAAATTAAACGCTCAAGTATGATAATTATTTTTTCTTCCACATCCTTATAAGGAATAGGAGCTTTTTCCAGATAAAGAATGCCGAATATACAATGTTTTTGATGAGATGTTAAAAATTCATAAAAATATGATTTGTTCTTTCTGTATGCTTCCCTGATCCTTCGTTTGATAATATTACGGTCAACTGCTGTTTTTATATTCCTTTTGGACACTGAGATCAATACTTGGGCGGGATGTTTGGAGTTAGTTTCATGATCCATCCAAATGATCCTGAAAGGTGCAACATATAAATTATTACCGTTCTTAAAAAGAAGCTGAATGACCTTTTTGCCACGCAACCGTTCATCCTTCCGGAAAGTTTGCATGTTATAATCTGAAAATGTGATAATTATTTATTATGATAATTATTTATATGGCATTAGCCATTAAAGTTATCAATTCTTTTAAATCAGGAGGTCTGTCTATTTTTTATTATTGATTTTCTGAATATATTGTTCAATGGCCATTGTCATCGATGGTGCCGTCTTAGTTGGAGCCTCAATATTTAGCTTCAGCCCGGCATCCTTTACTGCTTTTGAAGTTGTAGGACCAAAAGCAGCTATAAGTGTGGGATTCTGTTTGAATTTCGGGAAATTCTTTATCAGGGATTTGACTCCTGAGGGACTGAAAAATATGAGCAGGTCATAATTTTCTATTTCAACATTTGAAAGGTCACTGGCCAGGGTTTTAAATAGTACAGCTTTTGTGTATTTAATATTGTTTTTCACGAGAAGGTCAGAAATACTTTGCTTGTGAATTTCGGAGCAGGGCAGAAAAAATTTCTCATTCTGGTGTTTCTTGATCAGCTCAATTAACTGATCGAAATTTTGTTTCCCGAAAAATATTTTTCGCTTACGGTATTGTACATATTTCTGTAAGTAAAGGGCAGTAGATTCCGAAATGCAAAAATATTTCATTGAATCGGGGACCTCAATCCGCATTTCCTCGCAGATTCTGAAAAAATGGTCAACTGCATTTCTACTGGTAAGAATGACCGCATTGTGATCAAGAATGTTGATCCTTTTTTTCCTGAATTCTTTTGCATTGATCCCCTCTATCTTAATGAACTTGTAAAAATCTATGTTTAGGCTGTACTTTTTAGAAAGTTCCCCGTATGGAGATTTGTCTATATCTGCTGGCTTAGGTTGAGAAACTAATATATTCTTAATCATCACTTAGACAGACTTTTAATCAACACAAATTTAAGTCCCTGGTTCCTGAGATTTTTATAAAGCCAACAATTGGTTATAAAAAAATTTTGCTAAAATAACCAAGGGTAAAATTTCGAGGGTGCAAAGATATAAAAATAATTGCAATCTGGAAAATTTTGCATAAGATAATCCTATGTTTAAACATTTAAATAATTTGAAGAAAAATATTGTGGATAAGAAAATCAATCCGATATAAAAAAATATCTTACCGTTTATATATATCATAGGTAAGAGGATAAATAGCAGGACGAGGCCTGTTAAAAGATTGATAAGAAAGATATTCAGAAGATACTCTGAGGATCGCATTTGTGTGGAAAAAATAATACCGATGATCCGGATGAGAAATACTTTTACAAACCAGAATAATGTCAGGAATGCTGCAATATAAATATAAATCACCGGTGTAGGCTTAAAACCTGTTTTATCAGCAAAGATATTTAGTGACTCATATATAAAAAGTGAAAATGATAAAATATAAATAATGAATAATAAAAGGGAAATCAGTTCATTGTAAATATTTCTTTCTCTTATTAACTGGCTGGCATAATGCCTTCCGAACACTCCATGCAGGATCATTTTAAGTCTCCTTTTGTATAATACCTGGATAATAGAAAGTAAAATAAATCCTGAGATAATGAGAAAGAACCCCCAGTCGTTATGAATCAAATTTTTCGGCAGGGGATTGATATTCCTGGTATTTTCTGGTTGTATCAGGGTAAAAGATCTTTCCTCATTCTGTAAATGTTGGTCGTGATCACCCTGTTTTATGATCGCCAAAGTACTATCGGAAGCTGTACCTGTTTTTAAAATACTATCCTGGTTGGTAATGTTTTTCAATTGTAAATCCATTTGAACATTAGTCCTCAATAGATATGGCAAAATTAGTGAATATTTGACTTCCGGATTAGACTTAATTGGTTAATTTTGCTTTGTATAGAATCATCACTACATTAAAGACAAATACCAGTTAATTATTTTATTCTATTACTAATCGTAAAATCTTGCTTATGATCAATATTATTCTATTTGGCCCTCCAGGTTCAGGAAAAGGTACTCAATCGATTAAAATTGCTGAGAAATATGGTTTGGTACATATTTCTACTGGGGATATTTTCAGGAGAGAGATCAGGGAAAAATCTGATCTTGGTATAAAGGTCCGGAGTTTTATTGAAAAAGGGGAGCTCGTCCCGGATGAGTTGCTGATTGATATTCTGAAAGCTGCTATGGTTAAACACCATGATCCTAAAGGATTTGTTTTTGACGGTTTTCCGAGGACTATTACCCAAGCCAGTGACCTGGACAAACTGATGGAGGAAATGGGTTTGAAGATTACTTTGGTCCTTGTTTTGGACGTGAATGAAGATGAAATTATCGGACGTCTTTTAAAACGTGCAGAGTTGGAAGGCAGAAGTGATGATAACGAGGACGTTATTAAAAACCGGCTGAAAGTATACCGTGATGAGACCGAACCGTTGATCAGGTTTTATGAAGAAAAAAAATTGTCTGAAATAGTGGATGGCATTGGAGGGATAGATAATATTTTTAATAATCTATGCG
Source organism: Bacteroidales bacterium (assembly GCA_030606625.1). GTDB lineage: Bacteria > Bacteroidota > Bacteroidia > Bacteroidales > B18-G4 > JAUWGC01. Next base: position 12,316 of record JAUWGC010000048.1, read on the forward strand.
AAGTTATTGATAGATATTAAATGTCGGATACAACAAACAATAGTCAACAACTGATCACTGATCACTAGTCACTGATCACTGGTCACTGGTCACTTTTCTTTCAGATTCTTCCAGATATTGACCATAATATCTTCAGTGAATTCAACATGGAATCCCAGTTTCTTGAATACTGATATCATAGGCTGGTTATCTTTTGTAGTAAATGCTATAATTTTTTTCATATTCCACTTATTGGCGATTTCTGTACAGTATTCTGTAAGGATTGTGCCAAGTTCCTTCTTTTGCCATTTGTCAGTGATCAAAATAGCATATTCAACAGTTTCAAGATCCGGATCTGAAATGAGCCTTCCTACACCGATCAGTTTCTTGGTTCCATTGTCTTCAATCTCTGCCACAATAGCAATTTCTCTTGCATAGTCAATATAGCAGAATTGTGTGGCAACCTCGTGTGAATCGAAATAGAAATTATACCTGAACCTGGAGTAGATTGCTTCCTTCGAGCAACTGGCAAGCAATTCGAGCCATAATGGTTCATCCTCGGGTTTTATTGGCCTCAATAATACATTTTTGCCATTACGGAGTTTTGTTTTCTTAACATACTTTTCAGGATAAGGGTGCAGGATAAGTTGAGAGAATGGTTTGATTTTTTTACCAACAAGGTCTTTATTGATTATTATCCTGGCATCCAGGGCAATAGCATCATCCGGAGTGATCAGCAAAGGGTTGATATCCAGCTCTTCGATCTCCGGATAATCGGCAGCCAGGTAAGACATACGGATCATGATTTCAATCAGCTTGTCTATATTTTTTGGCTTGTCTCCACGATATCCTTTGAGTAATGGGAATATCTTAAGGTTTTCAAGCATTCGCCTGGCCAGGCGTTCATTTAGTGGTGGGAATCCGAGTGTTTTATCTTTAAATAATTCAGCAGCCGTACCTCCCATACCTAACATTATAACTGTCCCGAAGATCGGATCTTTCTTAATGCCGAGGATCAGTTCAATAGCATCTTTGGAATCAAACATAGGTTGGACCGTGACGCCTTCTATTTTGGCGTCAGGCATTTTCTTGCCAATGGTTTCTATCATATTTTTATAGGTCATCCACACCATATTCTCATCTTTGATGTTCAATGCAACACCACCAATATCTGATTTATGGGTTATATCGGGTGACAATATCTTGATGACGACCGGATAACCTATTTTATTGGCAATATCAGCTGCTTCCAAAGCAGAGTATGCCGGTAGCGGCTTGGTTATCGGGATACCATAAGCAGCTATAAGTATTTTAGAGATATCTTCGGAAAGGATCTTGCCTTTCAGGAAGTATTTGGATTCAAATTCTTTCCGGACTTTTTGTCTGTCAAGGTGAAAGCTTACCGGGACATCCTTAGGTGTTTCAAAAAGGATATCCAGATTCCTGGAGTATCTTGCAAGGGTCATATATGCTCTGATAGCTTGTTCGGGAGTTTGATAAACGGCAATGTTATGTTTATTGAAGACCTGCATGCCTTCACGCATGCTTTTGCCTCCCAACCATGCCGACAGGATCGGTTTGGTAGTGTGTTCCGCTAATTTACTGATAGCAATTGCAGTTTCTGTTGGGGCAGTCATGGCCTGTGGGGTAAGAATAACAAGTACTGCGTCTACCCCGTCGTCCTGTAAAACAATTTCTGTTGCTTTTGCAAGTCTTTCAGGTGGTGCATCTCCGATTACATCAACAGGATTATCATGCGACCAGAATGGCGGGAGTATATCATCCAGTTTCTTTATGGTTTCATCAGAAAGCTTTACAAGTTTACCACCTGAGGCGATAAGAGTATCAGTTGCCATCACACCGGGACCACCTGCGTTGGTTACGATTGCAAGGTTTGATCCTTTGGGAATGTTCCGGCGGGCAATAAGGTCAGTAAAATCAAAGATATCACCTATATCGTATACTCTTGCAATGCCTGCTCTTTCGAAAGCTGCATCATAAATATTATCTTCGGATGCCATTGCACCTGTATGTGACGCAGCTGCCTTGGCTGATTCTGGGAACCGGCCGGCCTTATATACAATGATTGGCTTTTTCCTGGCGAATGCACGTGCTGCGGTCATGAAATCCCTTGCTTTATTGATAGCCTCAACATATAAAACAATGGATTTTGTATTTGGGTCCTGACCAAAATAGTCAATCAGGTCGCCAAAGCTAACATCCATAGAATTTCCAATTGAGACAAAATTGGAAAATCCAATGTTTTGTTCCAATGCCCAATCCAGTGCGGAAGTACATAATGCTCCTGACTGGGAGATGAATGCCACGTTCCCCTTTTTGGGCATATCGGCAGCAAAGCTGGCGTTCATATTCAATCCCGGTACGATTACTCCAAGGCAGTTGGGGCCGATTACGCGCATGTCTTCGAATTTATCGACTTCGGCCTTAACCTGTTCCTCTAGTTTTTTACCTTCCTCACCGGATTCCTTGAATCCGGCAGACATTATGATAATGCCATTAATCCCTGCTTCTCCACACTGTTTGATAAGGCCAGGAACAGCCTTGGCGGAAATGCAGATAACGGCCAGATCCGGAGTTTTGGGGAGGTTGTTGATATTGGGGTAACACTGTATGCCCATTACAGCCTCATATTTAGGATTTATTGGATATACAACACCATTGAATCCTCCACTTACAAGGTTTTTAAGTGCAATATTACCTACATTCTTCGAATTGCTCGAAACACCAATAATAGCAATTCTCTTCGGCTTGAAAATATTATCAAGAGTCTTGATCGGCATTTTAATATTATTTAACTGTGAGTATAAAACCCCGGTTTACCGGGGTTTTTTTTGATTGTATCAGGCTTTTTTCGGTGATTTGGATATAATTGTGATTATCGCACCAATTATGCAAGCAATTCCAGCAATGATAAAAGGAGTAAGCCATGCTTTTGGATCCTCGGCACCTTTAGCAAAATCTTTAAAAACACCAGCTATTTGTGGTCCAATAATTCCAGCTATCCCATAGGCAAAGAAAACGATCCCATAATTTCTGCCAACTGATTTATTTCCAAATAAATCTGCAGTTGCAGCAGGAAATAATGCAAAGTTTCCTCCAAAATTGAATCCAATAATTGCAGCAGCAATGATCAATCCCATAGCAGTTGCCCCTAGTTTAAACAAGAATAGCATAATAATCCCTTGAAATAAGCACATTAGAAATATTGCAATTTTTCTTC
>JAUWGC010000144.1 GCA_030606625.1 Bacteroidales bacterium
TATAAAATTCAGGTTGATGGTATCGTTGCTTGAGAAGTCAAGAGATGTGCCAATATGATTTGGTACCATCATCCTTTCAACAAAATTCAGTTCATTCATGCCCTGCCAGAATTTCGGGATATGAGATTCTGTAACTGCAACTTGCAATACCAGGTTACCTCCTGAGAAAGATGCTACTTTGATTACCGTTATATCTATATTAAAATCAATCAACCCGGATGATTCACCCTCAATATCAATGGTGAAGGAAGAATTAATCGATTTCCGCTGGTTGTATCTTGGCAGGTATGTTGGATATAAGCTTTGGGAGGCGCTGCCGCCAACATATGTTAAAGTCCCGTCAAAGTTTGCTGTGGGATAACCGGGAACACTATAATAATTATTTCGGGCATTTGATGCTGTATTTGTATAATCATCTCCGTTGTGGTATTCGATAACTGCCACATCATGTCCGTTAGAGACCAGGTCGTCAGCTCCCATGGCTGCTCCCGGGCAATAAGGACACCAGGTACCTGTGCCTATTTCCAGCACTACCATTTCCCGTTCAACCTGTTGAGCTAATGTTGTGCATACAATGAAGAATAATGCAACTAATAGAGTAATAATGTTTTTCATATCTGTAAAAAATTTTGTCATTATAAAACTTAGTATGTTATCTATACATATAGATATATACTTTTCATTTAGTATGACAAAAATAAATAAATAATGGTTGCAATAGAAAAAATCTTTTTAAAATTTCACAGCAAGACCTTACAATTTCGGGGTTGTTCATTATATGAATATAATAAAATTTCGTAATTTTGCATGATTATTGTATAAATATTATGAATTATAAACTTAAAACCATGAAAAAAATATTACTCTTGATCTTTTCAGTAACTGTTTCAGTTGCTATGTTTTCACAAAATTTGTCGCTTTCGACAGAACAGGGGCCAATTCCTCCGAATGGGTTGATCATGGTTATCGGAGACCCTGGAAATGATCAAATAATAGCACATGTTTATGTAACTAATAATGGAACTGCGACTATAGATGTCAAAGTATTTCGCAGGCAAAATGTCATACAGCCAAATGCATGGAGTCAATTTTGCTGGTGGGTTTGTTATTCCGGTGCAACAGATACATCTGGTTTCTTTGTGACCATTGATCCCGGAGTTACCGATACATCCGATTTTTCCGGGCATTATCACCCTGAAGGCACTCCTGGTATTTCATCAGTAACCTATGTTTTTTATGACTTAAACAATATGTCGGATTCAACAAGCGTAACTGTGGAATACAATGCTTCACCGGCAGGAATCTTTGATGAACTCATTAAAGCTGTTGCGCTTTCTAATGTATATCCCAATCCGGCCAACAGGGGGGCATTCATTGATTATTCCCTGCCTGAAGAACTATTTAAGGCAAAGCTGGCGGTGAATAACCTGTTGGGTGCAACTATTATGGAAATTGATCTTTCTGCTGCTGAAAACCGGATAAAGATCAATACCGAAGAACTTAAAAATGGCATCTATTTCTGTTCATTAAAAGTGAACAATCAGGTGATATCTACGAAAAGACTGATTGTAAATCACTGATGAACAGTGACCAGTGACCAGTGACCAGTGACCAGTGATGAGTGACCGGATAGCTGCTGCTGCTTGGAAGTGACATCTCATTAAACAGATAACCAATAATTAAAAAGGGGGATTATTTCAGTCCGAAGGCCTTTTTTATCTTATTAACATAATCAAGCTTTTCCCATGCAAAGAATACTACCTTTTTGAAATGTTTTTCTTCTCCGTTGATATTTCTGGTAATGGTGTCTTTATTTTTATAATAGACTTTAATTTCCTCTACATAAGTGTCACGGCCAAAATGTCCGTATGTAGCTGTTCTCTCGAAAATCGGATTATTTAAACCAAAACGTTTAATGATAGCATAAGGCCTCAGGTCAAATAATTTATTAATTATTTCAGCGATCTCGCTGTCTGTGTATATTTTACCGTTTGATTTTTTTGCTTTGCAAGTGCCATAAGTATTTACAAATAATCCTACGGGTTCAGCTAATCCAATAGCATAAGCCACCTGTACAAACATTTCATCTGCAATACCTGCAGCCACCATGTTTTTTGCAATGTGCCTCGTTGCATATGCTGCGGACCTGTCAACTTTTGATGCATCCTTTCCTGAAAATGCCCCACCTCCGTGAGCGCATTTTCCGCCATAAGTGTCAACAATAATTTTTCTGCCTGTCAGTCCCGTATCACCATATGGACCGCCTATGACAAATTTACCGGTAGGATTCACTAATAAATGGAAATCACTTTTAAACAGATCACTGGTACGCCTGGATAATGTTTTCCTGACACGGGGGATGAGTATGTTTTTAATATCGTCATGTATCCTTTGTTGCATGTTTTTATCTGTGTCGAACTCATCGTGTTGTGTGGACACAACAATTGTGTCAATTCTGACAGGCTTGTTATTATCATCATATTCAATAGTTACCTGTGATTTGGAATCAGGCCGGAGGTATTTCATTTTTTTACCTTCCCTTCTGATGCCAGCCAGCTCTTGCATAAGGATATGTGCCAATTCTACCGGCATGGGCATATAATTGTCCATTTCAGTTGTAGCATACCCAAACATCATTCCCTGGTCGCCGGCACCCTGGTTTTCTTTCTTGTTTCTGACAACGCCCCTATAAATATCAGGTGATTGGTCATGAATGGTTGAAATAACACCACACGAATCTGCGTCAAATTTATATTCCGCTTTTGTATACCCAATCTTTTTAATGGTTTTCCTTACGACATCATCAACATACACATAACCTTTTGTTGTCACTTCACCACTGCTCATTGTCAGGCCGGTTGTAACCAGTGTTTCGCAAGCTACCTTTGAATCAGGATCCCAGCGAAGAAATTCATCCAATAATGCATCAGATATTTGATCGGCAACTTTATCCGGATGTCCCTCTGAGACAGATTCTGAAGTAAATAGATATCCCATTTTTATTTATTTAATTAATTACTGGTAAAAACAATTGATTAAAAGTGCATTATAGAAATAAATCCACTTAAAGGCTCTTTTATTAAAAAGGCAAATGTACGATATTACAACTTACCATATTGATATAACACCTATTTTTTTGTCAGTGATCGGAAAACTTCTTCAAGGCTTTTAATTTCCTTATTCATGGAGAGGACAGTCAATTGATTGCTTACGGCAAATTGAAAAATATCTTTGCGGATATCTTTTTTAGGGTTTGCGCTAATTTCCCAGATAAAATCTTTAAGATTCTTTGCCTTAATAACTCCAGGTATCACCGATAAAGCTTCACCGGATACTTTATCGCTGAACTCCACCGTGATGATATCCTGGTTTGTCGAGATCTTTGAAAGATTTGAGGTAGAATCATCGGCAACGATTCTACCCTCATGGATGATGATTACCCTGTCGCAGATAGCTTCAACTTCCTGCATAATATGCGTAGACAATAAAATTGTTTTTTCCTTTCCGATCTTCTTGATAAGGTTCCGGATTTCCAGTAATTGGTTTGGATCAAGGCCGGAGGTAGGTTCATCCAGGATTAACACATCAGGATAATGCAATAATGCCTGGGCAAGGCCGGTCCTTTGACAGAAACCTTTGGATAAAGCCCCAATCTTCTTGTTTTGTTCAGGACCAAGGCCTGTGATATCAATAATCTCGGATATGCGCTCTTTCTTTATTTTCCCCAGTTTGTAAATCCCGGCGATATATAACAAGTATTCCTTAACATACATATCCATGTATAGGGGATTATGCTCCGGAAGGTATCCGATTATTTTCCTGACCTCAATGGAGTTATCCATTACATCATATCCATCCACTGTAACTTCTCCGGAAGTTGGTGGAATAAAACAAGTTATGATCTTCATCATGGTTGATTTACCTGCACCGTTAGGTCCGAGCAAACCAACTACTTCACCGGGCTGGATAGCAAAAGAGACATCATCCAGTGCTTTCTGTTTGCCATAAAGTTTAGTGATATTTTTTGATATGATTGACATGCCAGAGTGTTTTTATTTGGTAGCCTTTCTGAATGTTGATGGATTGACTCCAGTGATTTCTTTAAATGCCTGATTAAATACAGATTTAGACTTAAACCCTACCATTTCGGCTATACCTTCAACTGAATAAATATCCTTATCCCTGTCGCTTAAATATTCACAGGCTTTTTCAATCCGGTATTTATTAACAAATTGGTTGAAGTTACACTCATAGTCTTGATTAATAAGTCCGGATAAATAGGAAGTATTGGTTTCTAATTTAGAAGCGGTTGTACTAAGTGATAAATCATTATTCATGTAAATTTCCTTGTTCTCAAACAGTTCTTCTAATTTGTCTTTCAGATCGTCATGAATGGCTTCTAGTTGATGGTCTCTCTTTTTCTTAAGCTCGGCAATCTCTTTATTTTTTCTGTTCAGTTCTATTGTATTTTGTGAAAGCTTCCAATGTGCCTTTTTTATTTTTCTGAGTTGATAATATATTAATGCTGATAAAAAGCTTATAGCAATAATTGCTACTACTAATAAAATAATAAATCTCCTTTGGTTTGCAATTATGACTTTCTTTTGATTGTTTATAATAGTAAGATTATCTATTACTTCTACCTTTTGTTCTATTTGGTATTTTGCCGATAATCTGGCAATCTGAAGATTCATTTCCCTGTTATGTTTTTTTGAAAAAACTTCCATATATTTCTGTTGAAATTTATAGCTGCTATCAAATTGATTATTTGAATAATATATATCAAACAAATTGTGATAAATAAAAGGCAGGTAATATTTATAACGGTGTTTTTCGGCAAGTTCGATAGCTTTATAGTAATATGTAATAGCTTGCGGAATTGAATCTTTAGCATTAAACATATCTCCCAAAAGAAAATAAATATGTGTTAACTGACGTGTGTTATTTGTTTTTAAAGCTAATGGCAATGCTTCATTCAAAAATAT
>JAUWGC010000174.1 GCA_030606625.1 Bacteroidales bacterium
TTAATCGTTAAATCTTCACCAGCTTCCTCGTTACCACCTGGTTACCCATTTGCAGGCGGAGGAAGTAGATACCTTCGGGCAAATAACTTAGGTTACCATGAATGGAATGTTGACCGGGTGTTAAGGTCTCATTCACCAAACTTTCCAATTGCTGTCCGGCAATATTATAAAGTTGAATAGTAACTTTTTCCTTGGATTGCAGATTAAAACTGATTTTAATATCAGAAGTCACCGGGTTGGGAATAATCTGAAGATTAAAATCATGGATATTCTCCGGTAACCCTGGGTTTATACAATACCAGGCTTCCCATCCCTGGGCACGAACGCTGTTGTTTGACAAAAAAGCCACCATCATTTTTCCACTGGATGAAGTGACTGGCGCAGGTGGATCTTCATAGTACCCGCTGATTTCAGCAATCAGTTCCTGTGAAACAGCATCATAAATTTTCATTATATCATTGTCCGCTTCCGTATCAAAATAATTGAAATGCAGCGTAAGTGAATCTGTAATACCCGGATCAATCATCCAGGTGCAAGTAGTCGAGTTGTAGTAGGGAAAAGAGCCACTGCCATCATCAAATGTTGCTGACTTTTCTGTTAGCTGTGTCATTCCAGTACACCAAACAGGCCGGTTTGTACTATAATTCAGATAAAATCCGGGAGCTGTGTTTGCACCATCAGTAATGAACTCAATAAATACTTTATTATTGGCAGATACTATGTCATCCGGAATTGTATTTCCGCTTAATTCGGCAAGTAAGGGAGCTGTATTGTCTTCGCCATCATATATATAAAGCCTGTCACCATCATTGAACAGATCCAGGCGTTTTACCATAATTACGATATTGCTTATTGAATCGTGTTCATTTTGCGGATCGATGAGCCATGAAGCCTGTGCATTGTTTAGGTAATTATGGATTGGCCCGCTGCCATCTGTGATAGAGCCTTCAAAAGTTAAACAAGTATCCATGCCCGAACAGTATTGAGGATAAGAGAACGCTATGGTATCAGGACAAAAATTTAGAATTATGGATTGATTATAATTAAAACCAACTACATTATCAATGGTATAATAACCATTGCTTTGTCCGCTCCAGCCAAGATTGAAATGAAAATAATCCTCATCCTGGTAGCCATCACATACAAAGGCATGCCCTACACCTGATGTTGGAAAACCTGTATAATAAATCGGGTAAGCATCATCAAGCATATTAGTCAATATCTCTTTCCATTGCTCATCAGGCATGCTATCTCTGTAAAGGTTCTCAAAGGGGAAGTATTTAAAATAGTAATGAGTAGAGTCAGCTGTAGTTGGAGAAGATCCTCCTGTTCCAAAATTCATGTGAAGGCCAACTGCAATATGATAGGTGTATTCTGCAATTGCAAGGTTAACTGTTTGGGGCTCATCACACATCTCATCATAACGATACCAGGTGTTCTCAAAATCGGCATATTGTACACCATATTCCGGATGTGAAGCCGGAATATAAGAGGTATAACCCTGGCCATGGTCAGGCCATCTCCAGTAATAACCGATTTGTGTAGCAGCAGTCGCCACACAGCCTACTAAAGCATGGCCACCTGGGCCGGCCGGATCGGAAGGGCAGTAATAATTATAGGGAAAATCCTGGTCCCATAATGTGGTCAATAGAGGTTCTATTTCTTTGCTGTTCACAGTAGTTTTTATAGAACCAAAATCATCTTTCAGATAATATTCCCACTTATCTTTAATACTTTTTTCCGGCTCAAATTGTTTTTCCCTTGCATACCGAATTTGATCTTCATACTGTTGTAACCACCACTGCACATTGAGGGGTTGGTTTTCAGTGACAAAATCTTGCTTAAAAGAGTAACCTAAAACCGGAGTCAGGTAATTGTCTGTCGGTACTATTATAAAGCCACCCTTATTCACTTGAAAAACATAATAAAAGTTGTGGATTCCATCGGATTCCACATGGGTCGACAGGATGCTTAGCTGATCATACACAACCTGTCCTTCAAATAGGTTGTATTTCTCAAAGTAGAAATTTAAGGCAACTTTTTTGGCTTGTTGAATCGTTACATTTCCAGCAAAAAGATTAAAACTGAAAACGAGCGAAATGACGAAAAGTAAAATTTTTGTTTTCATGATGGTATTTGTTTTTAATTATTAATCTTTACCATTTTACATGTAACCACATCATTTCCTGCCTGGAGCCTGATAAAATACGAACCAGCAGGAATATTTGAGATATCAAATTGCACAGTATATTCCCCGGCTGCTTGTGTTTCGTTAATCAGGACGCCAATTTCCTGGCCATGTATATCATAAACAGCCAGAATAACATTTCTGATTTCTGCCTGCCCGTCCGAAGCGGAGCGAAGGCGGGATATCCAGTATCTGATATCTGATTTCCCACTGCTTGGGTTAGGGTATATAGTTACAATTAATGTTCCTGAATTATTTATTCGATCATCTTCGTAAGGTGGGAATTCTTCATTGGTACCAACCGTAAAATCAGAGGTCGAAATAATTATTCCTGCGTCGCCCACAGCCCAGGTATTTTGAGGGTCTATAGCTGCAACACCATATAACCCGTTTGCAGTTGGGAATGACACAGATTCCCAGTTAATTCCTCCATCATTTGTGTATATTAAAAGATCACCAGACGGGGACCCAAACATACCACCCGTGTGCCAGCCTACCGCCCAACCATTCATAGGATCAGTGAAGTAGACGCTTTCAAAACAAGAAGTATATATCAATGGATCGCTTTTATACTCAGTTATCCACGTATTTCCACCATCAGTGGTTCGTAAAACTACTTGACCAACCACCCAGCCGTTATTCAGATCAGTAAAGAAAATGCTTTTGAGAAGATAAGGACCACTGATTTGATCTTCCCATGTGATTCCCCCGTTAGCGGTATGGATTATAGTACCATAACCATCCGCTATCCATCCATTATTATGATCTACAAAACATACACTACACAGATGGAGGTTGCCTCCTATTGAATCAATGACCCAGTTGCTTCCCCCGTCGTTAGTGTGCAATATTGTACTATTCCGCCCCACTGCCCATCCGTTATCAGGATCCGTGAAACAGATATCATACAAGGAGGCATTTGTTCCACTTATCTGAGGAGACCATGTTATCCCTCCATCTTCCGTTTTCATTATTGTTCCCTGATTCCCAGCCACCCAACCAATATCCTCATCAATGAAGCTGATGCCATAAAGGATATATATTGACCCTGTATATTGCTCTTCCCATGTATATCCTCCATCAGTAGTAAGTACAATATAACCAGAATCAGCGGAAGCCCATCCTCTGTCCTTATCATAAAAACAAACATCATGCAAATTCTGGGTA
>JAUWGC010000035.1 GCA_030606625.1 Bacteroidales bacterium
CCTTAAAGTTACCAATCTGGTGGGCCAGAAAGTATATGAGATCAACCTTGGTAAAGTTTCAGGTGGTACACATCCGATTACTATTGATGCAACCACTCTCGAAAACGGTGTTTATTTTTATACTGTTAAAACTGGAAATAATTCAGTGACAAAGAGAATGATCGTCAATTAGGATCTGAAAAAACAGTTAATAAAAGCTCCTGCAAGGGAGCTTTTTTTTTGCTCCTGTTTTCAGCATAATGAATTATTTTTTATACTTTAGTGTCAGTTTAAAAATAATTTATCTAATTAATACTGTATATCATGAAAAAATTAATACTGATTGGGTTATTATTTATATTTATTTCAATAGCTGTTGCCCAGCAGCGGGCAGTTTTACCGGGATATTACAAAGATATTGCTGTACAGGCAGTATATACCCCTTCCACAGACAATGTTATACATTTTAATGTTCCTCCTAATCAAACTACAAATGCCAACTATGTGAGAGAATGGCCTCCGAATGAACACCAGATCGGTATGTCTTATTACGATCTTTGGTCAAATACTATGATCGAGAATCGTTTTTACAGGTGGGATGATAATACCATGGCTGCAGTTTGGATTTATGGTGAAGAAGCTGCTTCATTCCCCGACAGAGGTACCGGATATAATTTTTATGACGGAACCGAATGGGGCCCGATACCGGAGGAAAGACTGGAAAGTTTGCGTACGGGCTGGCCCAGCTACGCACCTTTAGGTAATAATGGTGAAATAGTTGTCAGCCATGATTATGGTGCACATGTACTGTACATCCTGACCCGAACAGAAAAGGGTGTTGGGGAATGGACAGAAACTGCTTATACATACAGTGCCGGCCCTCCTGAACTTTCATGGGCAAGATTGATTACAGGAGGTACGGATTTTAATGTTGTGCATATGGTGGCGAATTCAGTTGATCCATACATGGGACAAAATGCGGCAGTCGTTTATTCACGTTCCGTCGACGGCGGAATTACATGGGATATGGAAAATATTATTATTGAAGGGATGGGGATTGATTATTACTTAGATATTGGTGCCGATGCTTATGTCCTTGCTGCACGTGATAACACTGTTGCAATACTTGTCGGTGGTGCATGGAATGACCTGTTCTATATGAGATCAGATGATAACGGGGATACCTGGGAAAAAGTTATTGTCTGGGAACATCCTTATCCTTTCTTTGACTGGGCTACTACTATTGCTGATACGTTTTTCGCTTGCGATAACTCAGCTCAGATCACAATAGATTACGATGGCATAGCTCATGTTGTGTTTGGTATTACCAGGGTAGCGCACTGGGAGGTAGGTAATACCTATAACTTTTATCCATTTATAGATGGTGTAGGTTATTGGAATGATGAGATGCCAGGATTCAGTAACGACCTTAATGCCCTTGCTCCGCCACAGTACGGTTATGTTAACTCTGAGATGGTTGAAGATTACAATTACATTGGCTGGATGCAGGATGTTAACGGTGATGGAGAAATTCGCCTTTTTGGCTGGCCTAATACAGGGACTGGCAATATGTATCATTATCGTTCAATTGGCCCATCTACCATGCCGACAATCACAGTTGATGAATATGGTGACAGGTTTGTACTCTTTGCTTCAACAACGGAAACATATGAATATGACCCGGTTAATTATAAGCATGTCTGGGCACGTGCTTATGCTAATGGTGAATGGGGTGACTTCACTGATTTGTCAAAAGAAGTTTTACATATCTTTGATGAATGTGTTTATCCTCAACTGCCCACAATAACAGATGATAACATTCATTACTTTTTCATGTGTGACCAAATTCCCGGCACTGCACTTGATGATCCTGCTTATCCTCCTTGTCCACAAGCAGGTAATTATGTGGAAAACAGCTTTATATATGCTTCATTGCCAAAATCTGATCTTATCGGTGTCGAAGAAGAAATAGTATTGTCAAAAGATAATGTATCACAAAACTATCCAAACCCATTTGACAAAACATCAATAATAAATGTAACACTTGACGAACCGGCAGACCTTAGCCTTGAAGTGACGACTATTACCGGGCAAAAGGTTTATGAAATAAACCTTGGCAAGATGAATAAGGGAACCCAAACCATTACAATTGATGCCCGTAATCTGCAGCCAGGTGTTTATTTCTATACTGTTCGTTTTGGAAATCAGGTAGTGACCAGGCAAATGATCGTTAAATAAAGTGATCAGTGACGAGAAACCAGTCTTCTTGCGTTTTTCATCTTTTACGATAAGACCCAAAAAAATAATCCTCCTTAAAAGAACTATTTTTTTTATATTTGTAAAATAATGGAATTATGTTTAACCAAAATATTAATATCATGAAAAAATTATTACTATTAAACTTAGCTTTATGTATTGGTTTGGTTTCATACTCCCAACAAAAGCTTGTGGTAAAGCCTGATGCTCAGAAAGTAGCTATATCAAAGTTTGATAAAAGACAAATAACCCATAATGATAGGGTGGGAGTTAAGGAACAGATACCAAGCATTAAACCTACTCCAAACAGGGGAATAACAGGAGATCCTAACATCGTTACCATTATAGAAATAGGCAGTGCTGCCAATGCCTATGGTTATGGTTATAACAATGGTAATGCTACATATGTTTGGGCAGATGATGAACTTCATTCAGTTACAAATACACATAGAATGGGTGGTGAAGTTGGCCCTGCAGGTCAGTATTCCGGCGATCTGGCATATGATATTTCAACAGATCAGGGTATAACATGGACTAACCAGATCAAAATGTATGAATCTAACATTCCTGGTGCAACATACAATACCGATGCTGCTCGTTATCCGGAAGGTGCAATTTATAATCCTCCGGGCAATACCGATCCAAATAATGCATGGGTTGCATTCTTTGCTGCGACACTTGACGGATCGAACGGTGATACCTGGGGAGGTTATGGATATGGTGTTGCCAGTATAGCCGACCCTGAAGATACTACCAAACATTTGCTGCCATCAGACCTTACCAATGGGTTTTACCAGGGAATTCCAACAGCATTTCATATTACACAGCAAGGGGATGCCTGGATGGCGGATGCGGCACTTGAGGATTCTTACGTTACTTACATGGGTGACATTATATTTATGCATGGGGTGTTCAATGATGATATTAATGATTATGAATATGAAGAGTTTCTTGTATCTGCACCATGCGATTATGCAAGGTATCTGAAAATGGCATTCTCACCAGATGGGCAGACAGGTTATGTATACTGGACAGCAAATAACGGATCAGTCCCTTTCTATGATGCAGATGGATGGGATTATCCTCTGTTGCTTAAGACAGAAGATGGCGGGCAAACCTGGGATAGCGATTTGATCAATGTACAACTGGGTGGCCCCGACGGCATAGAAACAATTAAATATTGGCTGAGCGATGAACAACTTAATGAGTATTTTGCACCAGGTACCTGGGACAGGGATGAGATCATCTATTCTGCACGCTGGTGGAATACTGATATTGCTGTTGATGCCGGTGGTAATCCCCACCTGATCACAAGTGTTCATGTTGGTTGGGGGGAAGTAGGAAGTTTGTACATCGGTATTGCTCCTTATACAATGGGTATTTTTGATATTTATTCTCTTGATGGAGGAGAGAATATTGATC
Source organism: Bacteroidales bacterium (assembly GCA_030606625.1). GTDB lineage: Bacteria > Bacteroidota > Bacteroidia > Bacteroidales > B18-G4 > JAUWGC01. The sequence goes on from JAUWGC010000035.1 coordinate 3,658, forward strand.
AGGCAGTTTTACTAGGAACAACCAAAACTTACAGGGGTGTTTTCCAGCCGGATGACTTTTCAGAATACAATCGTACTAGTGCGTCAACAACAATGGACGGCACTAAGATGTTCTTCAGCTGGATAGATACCCAGATTGAAGGAATTGATGAGAATGTATCACCCGATATCTTCGCCCGTGGATTTGACCTTGTAACCAACATGCTGACCGAGGGGGAAAGCAGTGGGGGGTGTACAAGTGTTACTGCCTTTTCAACAGGCATGTGGCAATCCTGGTTTGCAGCTGCTTCTTACTATGTTTTCACCGATAATGATGATTTCATCATGCCGTTGGTATATGAGTTTATCGATCCGGAAGATGTAACACAACCTGTCAGGTTTAATTATATTCAGGATTTCTCATACAATATTGCAGATTTCACATTGCCTTCCGGTAATGATCCGTTCCCATGGGTTGGCATGGATGACAGGGAGCCGGTAACTACCGAAGTGTCACAAAACTATCCGAATCCGTTTAATAATATTACCATTATTTCAGTTAAACTGGAAGAACCGGCATGCCTGAGCCTCGAAGTAACCAATATTCTTGGGCAGAAGGTTTATATGGAAGACAGGGGTTATACAGGCAGGGGTACTGTACAATTCACTTTAAGTGCTGATGATTTTGATCCGGGCATTTATTTTTACACTGTTCGTTTTGGAAATCAGGCAGTGACCAGGCAAATGATCGTTAAATAGATCAGTGACGAGAAAACGGTATCTGACATCTGTATCGCTAAGACCCAAAAAAAAATAGTCCTTCTTAAAAGGACTATTTTTTTTATATTTGTATCAAGATCAAATCATGTTTAACAAAAACAATAATACTATGAAAAAGTTATTACTATTAAACTTAGCTTTATGTATCGGTTTGATTTCCTACACACAACAAAAGCCTGTTGTAAAACCTGATGCCCAAAAAGTAGCCGTTTCAAAATTTGATAAGAAACTAATGTCTTATGCTGATAAGGTGGGAGTTAAAGAACAGGTGCTCAGTGTCAAACCGGCTCCAAACAGAGGAATAACAGGAGATCCAAACGTCATAACAATTATAGAGATAGGCAGTTCTGCTAATGCTTTCGGTTATGGATTAAGCAACGGTAATGCAACATTTGTCTGGGCAGATGATGATCTTCACACAGTTGCCAATACCCATAGAATGGGTGGTGATGTTGGCCCTCCCGGACAATATTCCGGCGACCTGGCATATGATATTTCCACAGATCAGGGCATAACCTGGACCAACCAGATTAAAATTTATGAATCAAACATTACTAGTGGGCAGGACAATTCTGATGCAGCACGTTATCCTCAGGGGGCAATATATAATCCTCCGGGAAATACCGATCCCAATAATGCATGGGTAGCCTTTTTTGCTCCTAATCTTGATGGAAGCAATGGTGGGTCATGGGGCGGATATAGTTATGGTGTTGCCAGTATAGGTGATCCTGAAGATACTACAAAACATTTGCTGTCTTCAGACATTCCCAATGGGTTTTACCAGGGAGTTCCAACGGCATTTCATATAACGCAGCAAGGCGAAGCCTGGATGGCTGATGCAGCACTTATAGATTCATATTTGGATTATACAGGTAATATCATATTCATGCATGGGGTGTTCAATGATGACATTAATGATTATGAATATGAAGAGTTCCTCGCACCTGCTACATGTGAGGATGCCGGGTCCTTGAAAATGGCCTTTTCTCCGGATGGCCAAATAGGTTATGTGTTCTGGATAGACATTAACCAATCAATTCCATTCTATGATGAAGATGGATGGGATTACCCGCTGTTGTTTAAGACAGAAGATGGCGGAGAAACCTGGGATAGCGACCTGATCAGTGTACAGTTGGGTGGTCCCGGCGGCATTGAAACGATTAAATACTGGCTGAGTGATGAACAACTTAATGAGTATTTTGAACCCGGCACATGGAACAGGGATGAGATAATATATTCTGCACGCTGGTGGAATTCTGATATTGCTGTTGATGCCGGTGGTAATCCGCACCTGATCACCAGTGTTCATGTTGGTTGGGAAGACGGAGGAAGTTTGTACATCGGTATTGAACCTTATACAATGGGTATCTTTGATATCTATTCTCTTGATGGGGGAGAAAATATTGACCAGGCAGTTTTACTGGGAACAACGAAAACCTACAGAGGCATTTTTCAGCCGAATGATTTTACAGAATACAATCGTACCGGTGTGTCAACAACAATGGATGGTACCAAGATGTTCTTCAGTTGGATAGATACCCAAGCTGATGGAATTAATGAAAATATAGCACCCGATATCTTCGCCCGTGGATTTGACCTTGTAACCAACATGCTGACCGAAGGGGAAAGCAGTGGGGGAAGTACAAATGTTACCGCCCTCTCAACAGGTATGTGGCAATCCTGGTCTAAAGCTGCTTCTTACTATGTTTTCACCGATAATGATGATTTCATCATGCCGTTGGTATATCAATTTCTTGACCCGGAAAATGTTACCAATCCTATCAGGTTTAACTATATCCAGGATTTCTCATTCAATATTGCAGATTTCACATTGCCTTCAGGTAATGATCCGTTCCCATGGGTTGGTATAGAAAACCAGGAAATGATAACTGCCGAAGTGTCACAGAACTATCCGAACCCGTTTAATAATACATCTCTTATTTCAGTTAAATTGGAAGAACCGGCTTGCCTGAGCCTCGAAGTGACCAATATCCTTGGTCAGAAGGTTTATATGGAAGACAGGGGTTATACAGGCCAGCATACTGTGCAATTCACCTTAAATGCAGATTATTTTGATCCGGGTATTTATTTTTACACAGTTCGCACTGGAAATCAGGCAGTGACCAGGCAAATGATTGTGGAATAGGGCTATTTTTTTATATTTGTATAAAGATTTAATCATGTTTAACAAAAACAATAATACTATGAAAAAATTTATGCTATTTACAATAGCCCTTGGTATCGGGCTTACGGGATTTTCACAGAACATCCCTAAAGTATCAAAAAAACTCATCAATAAGCATGTGCAAACGGAGTATAAAAAACCCATGGATATGCCAGTGCTTCCAATCACACCTTCAACATATGCACAGCATGAAGCAATGCTGGCAGTTAATGAAACGAAACTTGGGGAGACTGTATATGATTTACAAACCAATGCTTGTATCAATAATCGCTTTTATGTGCATGAAGATGGCACTATGGCTGCTGTCTGGACACGTGGACTGGAGGCGACATCTTTCCCTGACAGGGGAACAGGATATAATTATTATGATGGAGCAAGCTGGGGAGATTGGCCTACCGAAAGGATTGAAGACAGAAGATGTGGTTGGCCAAGTTATGCTGCATGGGGAGCAAATGGCGAAGTCGTTGTGGTACACAATGGAGTGGAAGGACTGGAGTTTTCCTGGAGGGCAACAAAGGGTAGCGGTAACTGGATCCAGCAAAACTTCCTCGGCCCTGCGGGGATTGAAAATGACATTACCTGGCCCAGGATGATCACCACCGGTAATAACCATGAGGTCGTTCATCTTTTTGTCAACTCATACGTGGAATATTTAGGACAACCAAGAGCATTGTTGTATTCCCGGACGGATGACGGTGGTGCGACCTGGGATCCACATCATGTGATCCTTAATGGCCTGGGGGTGGATTATTATACGGAAATCAATGCAGATGATTATGTGCTTGCTGCCAAAGGCAACACAGTAGTGCTCCTGGTAGCAAGTTCCTGGAATGATATGTTCTATATGAGATCAGACGATAATGGGGATACCTGGGAAAAGACGATTGTATGGGAACACCCTTATCCGTTTTTTGACTGGAATACCACCATCGCCGATACCTTTTTCTGTTGTGATGGCTCCGCCAATGTGGCCATTGACAATGATGGTATAGTGCATGTAGTTTTTGGAATCAGCCGGGTGATGCATCCTGAAACCGGTACTACCTATTATTTATTTCCCTACGTTGATGGTGTCGTTTATTGGAATGAAGACATGAGCAGTTTCTCTGATGATCTGAGTGCACTTGCACCACCTCAATTAGGCTATCCGACTTCAGAAATGATCGAAGATGTGAATTATATTGGCTGGATGCAGGATGTCAATGGCAACGGAACCATTGATTTGAATATCGATATTATGTATTACCAGCAACATGGTCCCTCCAACATGCCAGCTATTTTTATTGATGACGAAGGTTTTATACATGTTCTTTTTGTCTCCACTACTGAAACATATGTAAGTGGTGATTATAATTATAAACATTTATGGTACAGGACAACCCGTCCCTTGTACTGGACTGATGATGATTGGAGCCCATTTATGGATCTGACTGAAGATATCGCACATATTTTTGATGAGAGTTATTACCCGGGTATAGGTGGTTTTAATACAATAACGAAAACCCTTCATTATATTTTCAATACGGATGTCACACCAGGCCTTGCCTGGTCGAATGACCATGGCTGGCAAACCAATAATGCCATTTATGGTGCCTTTGCATATCCTGTTGGTATTGGAGATATGCATGATGATAATGGTATTGCTGTCGGGATCTTTCCCAATCCGGTTGAAAATATCGCCAATATTAAAATTACCCTAAAACATACATCAGATATCCATATAAGGATTACAGACCTTACCGGCAAGAAAGTGAAAGAAATCAATTACGGAACAGTACCTCCAGGTGTTTCCAATGTAAATCTGGATGTTGCAGAACTTTCTGCAGGCATTTATTTCTATACGGTTATGACCGGAAGTCAAACCATTACAGGAAAAATAGTGGTAAGATAATTTTTATAATAAAAAAAGCCGCCCTTACGGACGGCCAAAATAAATAAACAAAACCAAATCTTAATGTAGCATTCTTTATAATTTCAAATACAATGCCAAAAATATAAGGCGTTGAATTTCAGTATAATGCTATTATTTGTCGAATAATTACTTTCTCAAAATGGGAATAAAATCTAAATATGAAACAACATACGATTGATTTTTTCTTCCGGTTTAGCTTTTAAGTACCTGAATATAAGCACAAAGCTTCTGTTTTAAACAATAATATTAACAGATAATAATTTATGCATAAATCCATAAGAAAATCTATAAAAATGGTTAATAGTGACCAGTGACGAGTAACCAGTGATCAGTGACCAGTAACCTATAACAATTAAGAAACAATGAAACACGGATTTAATTTTCCACTAGCAATTTCCTTTCTGTTTATTTCTTATTTGACAGTTGCCCAGGGCAATGTTCAACAGGAAATTACCATAGATGAATTACATGCTCATCTTGGATATCTTGCCTCGGATGATTTAAAGGGAAGAAAACCGGGAACTGAAGAAGGTTTTTTTGCAGCACAATATATTAATTCACAGTTCAGGCAGGCAAATCTGATACCACTGGGTGATGATGGTTTTCAATATTTTAAAGTAGCTACATCCATAAGCCTTGGTGAAAATAATGAATTGATCGTTGGTGATATGCTGGTAAAACCGGAAGAAGATTATATGCCTTTTGCGTATTCAAAAAATGATGAAGTATCAGGACAGGTGGTTTTTACCGGATATGGTTTTGAAATCGATACAGATACCTTAAAATGGGATGATTACGGTAATATAGACGTTAAGGGTAAGTGGGTGATGATCCTGCGTGGTGATCCTGAGCCGGATAATACTAATAGTAATTATATTAATTTCAGTGGTGACAGGGGAAAAGTGTTAACGGCAAGAGATAAGGGTGCTGCCGGTGTACTTTTTGTATCTGGAAAAAATTGGGATGAAAAAGATCAGCTTGTTTCACTTTATTATGATAAATCAATTTCAAGTGCAGGCCTTCCTGTATTACAAATTAAAAGGGATATCGCTGACAGGATACTGGAAGGCACGGAAAAAACAATAGATGAATTGGAAAAAAGTTTAAATGAACAGAAAAATTCTGCGTCGTTTGATATTGAGATACAAGTCAAAGTAAAAACACAGATTATTCATGACTGGGTTCGTACACAAAATGTAGTATCTATGCTTATGGGTAGTGATCCGGTGCTAAAAGACCAGTATATCGTGGTTGGAGGACATTATGACCATCTGGGAATGGGAGGCCAGGGCTCAGGTTCCAGAAAACCGGATACTATTGCAGTTCATTACGGGGCAGATGATAATGCATCAGGTGTTACAGGACTTATTGAAATAGCAGAAAAACTATCATTTAACAGGGATTCCTTGCAGAGAAGCATTGTTTTTATTGCTTTTGGTGCTGAAGAAATGGGCCTGCTGGGTTCAAAATATTTTTTGGATAATCCCCTGGTTAAAAAAGACCGAATAATGGCAATGATCAACTTTGATATGATCGGCCGGTTAAATGAAGACAAAGTATTGATAATTGGAGGTTCAGGTACATCCATTGAATCGGAAGATATAATTAATAAGGCTGCTTCATCTCATTCACTTGATCTGAGATTATCTCCGGAAGGATATGGCCCTTCTGATCATGCTCCTTTTTATGCCAATGACATCCCTGTATTTTTTATCAACACCGGGGCACATGAGGATTACCATACTCCTGAGGATGATATTGATAAGATCAATTTCGAAGGGCAAAAATTGGTATCTGATTTTGCATATGACCTGATCACTGAACTGGCAAACAGAGATTCAACATTAACATACCAGGAAGCAGGCTCCGGGAACAGGGGGCGAAGAGCAAGTAAGTTTAAAGTTACTTTAGGGATTATGCCTGATTTCTCAGTAACTGATGTCGATGGGCTTGGTGTCGGGGGTGTACGAAAGGACGGCCCGGCATATAGTGGAGGAATGAAAAAAGGTGATTTGATTATCGCTTTGGATGGAAAACCTGTAAATAATATCTATGATTATATGAACAGGCTCAAGAAACTGGAACCAGGCCAGACAATAACTGTTGATGTGATACGTGATGATGAAATAAAAGTATTGCTAATACAGCTTTGAGATGATTATAATGATATAACCAAAAGGACATTATCTTTCATGAGATAAAGCCCTTTTTTGTATTAGGATGATTCATGCTTTATAAATAAATTTGGGCTTTTATATAAATATATGTTTGATTTTCTTACACAGGCTTTTATATCAAAGTTTCTGAAATTTGTAGTCGTTGGCTTTTCAGGGATGCTGGTGGATTATGGTTTCACATTCTTGTTCAAGGAAATTGTCAGGATTCAGAAGTATATAGCTAATTCCATTGGATTTATAATTGCTGCAACAACAAATTATATTTTCAACAGGGTCTGGACCTTCCATAGTGATAATCCTGATATTGCAGTGGAATATACGAAGTTTTTGGTCATTTCTATTATCGGCCTGGGAATCAATAATCTAATATTGTGGCTGATTGTTTCCAGACTGAAATGGAATTTCTACGTTTCAAAACTTTTTGCCATAGGGGTGGTCACATTTTGGAACTTCCTTGCGAATTATTTTATCACATTCGGGCAGACCATATAAAAAAAGCTCCCGTACGGAAGCTTTTTTCTCTGTGTTTTTCTATTCTGCAATAACTTCGAATTTAAGTTCCACACTTATATCTTTATGTAAATTCACTGTCGCTGTGTATGTTCCAAGCTCTTTTATAGATTCGCCGTCAACATGAATTATCTTTTTGTCGATATCCATTTTGTGTTGTTCTTTTAATGCGGCAGCTATTTGCAGTACATTGACCGAACCAAAGATTTTGCCTGAAGTCCCAGCTTTAGCACCAATTTTGAGTTCAATATTTTCAAGTGCTTTTGCAATGGTTTCTGCTTCTTTTATGATCTTTTCTTCTTTAAATGCTTTTTGTTTAGTAACTTCAGAAAGGACCTTTTTATTTGTTTTTGTGGCAAGAATAGCCATCCCTTTGGGGATCAGGTAATTTCTTGCATAACCATCTTTAACATTTATGAGATCGTTTTTGTATCCCAGATTAGGTATATCTTGTTTTAAGATTATTTCCATCGTTATTCCTCCTTATTTTAAAAGATCAGCAACATAAGGCATTAATGCAAGGTGTCTGGCACGTTTGACGGCCTGTGCCACCTTCTTCTGATATTTTGTCGAAGTACCTGTGATTCTTCGTGGTAATACTTTCCCCTGTTCATTAACGAACTTTAAAAGGAAATTAGCATCCTTATAATCGATGTATTTAATGCCACTCTTTTTAAAGCGGCAATATTTTTTCTTTTTGGTGTCAACCGCGATGGGGGTCAGATATTTAATTTCTGAAGTTTTTCCTATCATTTCTCCTGATTTTAATGATTTTAATTAAGCTTGTTCTTCCTTTTTTTCTTTTACCTTCTGGCGTTTCTTTTCATTATAGGCAATCGCGTGCTTGTCCAATTTGACAGTGAGGAAACGTAAGATGCGTTCATCACGCTTGAAGATCACTTCAATGTCATTTATCAAATCACCTTCAGCTCTGAATTCAAACAAGTGATAAAAACCTGTTGATTTTTTCTGGATAGGATAGGCAAGCCTTTTCAATCCCCAATTATCCTCAAAAACAATTTCTGCTCCTTTATCCTTCAGATTTTTTCTGAATTTATCAACCGTTTCCTTCATCTGTTCATCAGACAAAACGGGAGTCATAATGAAAACGGTTTCATATTGATTCACCATATTATACTTTTTTTATCGCTTTGCTTTAATTGTTTTAAAATTGGAGTGCAAATGTAGATATATTTTTTTATTTAACCAACCAACGACAGTTGATTTTATATTTTTACTCCCGTTATAGGCTTTGCCAAAGACTAAGGCCATTTTCTTAAATTCTGTTTCGGATCAATTCCTTGCAAATAAACATAGCTGCATTGCCGTCACCAAAAATAGGAGGGAAGTGCAGATTTTTCCGGTTGGTTAGCTCTTTGTAAGCCCCGGTAATATTTTTTTTATTTGCATCGGCAACAATTGCTGTACGATTTTCAACAATCTCCTTCCACTCGGTTTCTGATCTTAAGATTATACAGGGCTTCTGAAAAAAGTATGCTTCTTTCTGCACCCCTCCCGAATCAGTCATGATCAGGCTGGAATTTTTTTCGAGGATGATCATATCAAGAAAAGATACCGGCTTAATAATATTAATATTAGGATGATTAATAATCGAGTTGTATAATTTGCCGGATAAATTTTGCCTTAGGATCTTTTTTGTTCTTGGATGAAGTGGTAAAATTATGGGTATATCATGCTCTCCGGCAATATTATAAATACTGTTGAATAAAGCATTTAATCTTACCGGGTCATCCGTGTTATTGTCTCTGTGGATGGTGCATAATACATAATTCAGGGGTTTAACATGAAGGATTCGTAGTATCTTTGATCTTTTTTCTGCTTTACCGGAGAAAAACATAGTATTGTCGAACATAACATCACCACAATGATAAATCCTGGGATTATCAATGGTAAAAGGCGATTTAGTATCCTCGTTAAACCCTTCACTTATCAGGTTGTTGTAACCGGTTTTTGTGGGAGAGAATAACAGGGTTGACACATGGTCGCAGGTTATGCGGTTAATTTCCTCGGGCATATTTTTGTTGTGAGAACGTAATCCGGCTTCAATATGAACCACCGGAACATGAAGCTTGGCACCGGCAACAGCACCTGCCAGGGTTGAATTTGTATCTCCATATAGTATTAAGTAATCTGGATTTTCTTTCAGCAGGATATCCTCTATCCCAATGATCATCTGTGCTGTTTGCTTTCCGTGGCTGTCGGAACCAACATGAAGATTATAGTCTGGTTCGGGAATTTCCATTTCTTTAAAAAAACCCCGGGACATATTATTGTCATAATGCTGACCAGTATGCAATATAACCTCATTGATCGTATCAGCGAAATGATCTCTGATAGCCCTGCTTAATGCAGCTGCCTTGATGATCTGTGGCCGGGCACCGATGATTGTAAGAAGTTTTAACATTTAGGCTCTTTTGTTAAGCAAATTAATAATTAATAATGAATAATTAATAAAATTTATTGTTTTGTTTTTTAATTTTTATCAATTTACTATTTACTACAAAATGTTTTCGTCAGCAAAACTAAAATACTGATTTTCTCCGATGATGATGTGATCAATGACCTGGATATCCAGGTGATCCCCGGCATCCTTGAGTTTGTGGGTTAGTTTAATGTCGGATTCGCTGGGCTGAACATTACCTGAAGGATGATTATGACAAAGGACAATGGAGGATGCATTGTTCTCAATGGCTATCTTGAAAATTTTTCTTGGATCAGCCACTGTCCCTGATATTCCACCTTCACTAATATTGAAATTTTGCAATACTTTATTTGCCCTGTTTAAAAGCATAATCCAGAATTCTTCATATTGTGCGTCTCCGATATGACTTTTCAGAATGTCGAATGCATCCTTGCTGCATGTGATTTTTATTCTGGAAAGAACCGTTGCACTGCGTCTTCGGTTGGCCAGCTCAAGTGCTGCTATGATAACAATGGCTTTTGCTTTTCCTATTCCATTGAATTTGATGAGATCAGTAACTGATATCTTTGAGAGTTCGTTCAGGTTATCGTGATGAGTTTTAAGGATCTTTTTAGCCAGGTCAACGGCCGTTTCATTTTTGCTTCCGGTGCCAATCAGTATGGCTATCAATTCAGCATTACTAAGGTTTTTTTTACCCTTGTTGAGTAGTTTTTCACGGGGCCGGTCTTCTTCTGCCCATTGTTTGATACTAATGAATTCATTGTAATTTTTCATACCAGGGAATAAATTAATGTTCTAAGTATTTATTCCCAAAAAGCAAAAAAGTCTCCCTAAAATAGAGAGACTTTTATATATTTTTATGATAAATATTTTACATTGTTTCCAATTGTCTTGTAATCTTGGATTTCAGGTTGGTAGCTTTATTTTTATGGATAATCGATTTTTTGGCAAGTTTATCAATTATGGAAACCAGCTTGGGTAACATTTCTTCTGCTTCCTTCTTATTGGTCATTGACCTGAACTTACCGATTGCATTACGCATGGTTTTAGCATGGTAACGGTTGCTTACTCTTCTTTTTTCATTTGCCCTTATCCTCTTTAATGCTGATTTGTGATTTGCCATGAATATACAATTTAATTTACCTTTTTGTCTAAAACTAGATTTTTCAGGGGTGCAAAGTTAAATAATTTTCGGGAATAAAAAAATACTGAATAAAATAATGCCACAGAAGTTAAAAACAAACTATCAAGCAACAACAGGATTATTTGTAATAAATAATATTGCCACGATTAATAACAATATTGTTGATGTTAGGTAAGATATGATTTATATTTCCTACATTTAACAGGTCCTGAAATTCATTTATTTCCATTCCCGGAATAATTTCAGGTATATCAATTTCATCTTTTTGAATAATGTTAACCAGAATCCCTGTTATATCAGTATTAATTCCACTTTGAAGAATGCCGCTGGAAGGAAACATATTAAATAAATTACTTATTGCAATTTCCATGGATTGATTATTATTACCAGAAGCAATATCGATAAAAGAAGGATCCGAAAAAATATACAAGCCGAAATTATTTACATAGGCCATTTTACAGATTGCCCGTCCTAACTCATCTTCCATATTTTTAATCTGTTGTTTGGTTGAGTCTGTGAGACGTGTTATGATAAGGGTTCTATAATTATTCCCGGATTGTAATGAATGATAATTGAAATAATTGCCATTTGTTAGGGTAGAATCATTCCTGAAAACAATATTGGGATCATCCGGATTTTTAACAAGCTTGTTATCTAAAGTAAGTTGGTGCTGAGGAGTAATATCCTGTTTATCAATGTCAGAGGCATCAGGATTATTGGCATTGCTGATTTGATTTATTAAGGTGTAATTCTGTTTTCCCATTTTATTTAACAGAATTGAATCACCTTGACAGAATGAAGATAAAAAGAATACTATTGTTAGGAATATGGTAAAAATGGATCTCATAAATAATTGTTTGGGATCTGGCAATTTTACTGACTCAATATTCTACTTTTATTGAGCTTGTTTCTTAACCTGATTAATTCATAAACATAAAAGACATAATCCTAAATTAATCTGACGACTAAGAAAAGCTAATATTTTGCTTCGCTTACAAAATTTAAGCTTTACTAAGTCGGGGTTAACCTGAATTATATAGGTACTTTATTATAAACGTATGAATAATTCAGGTTAATACTTTTATATGCTTAACAAGTAATAATGTTAAACATATTATGAATGGCTAAATGTATAGATTATTTATATAAAAAACAATACGTAATATTACTAATTTCATTGATAAATAGACAGTTGTTTTACCTGGCACTAATACCTATAACCGTTAATCTTAAATAGACAAAAAACAGATGCGTAGTGTTTTAGTTAGATGAAAGTAAAAAGATTATAAGATATCGTGAAAACGTATTTATTTGCACCCCCATTTATACCCTAAAAAGATAAAACCCCGGCAATATATTTTATTGCAGGGGTTTCTCTTGTTTATTGTAGCCCGTAGGGGATTTGAACCCCTGTTACAAGAATGAAAATCTTGCGTCCTGACCTGACTAGACGAACGGGCCGTTTTTTGGGAGTGCAAAATTAAAATAATTTTTGATACTCACAAAAATAATATTGGAATTATTTTTTATTATTCCTCTTCGGCAAGATCAGCCAGGAATTTGAATCCCAGTCGTTTGCCGGTCTTCAGGGTCATGCTGTCCAATGTTGAAACGATCTCATGTAAAGTGATCTCTTTCACATTATCATAATGCGGTGTCAGTAAATCAAAATTAATGGTGTACCTGATGGCCAGTTCAATTATTTTTTCAGCATTCTTTTCGTCCATCACAGAATTCATAAAATTATTATGTAAGATTCTCAATTCTTTCTTTCCGTCTATATAAAAATGCATATCCTTATTGATGAAAATACGTCCAATAAGGTAACCTATGTCATTGATCCTGTTATATTTGAACGAATCACCCAGGAAATTATAGATATTGATGATCCCGCAAAATGACCGACTGGTATCTTCTCTTACGTATGAAGTTTTGTGAATAAAATGTTCTCTGGGGAACTGAAAGATATTGGTATGCATCATGAAGATCAATACATCACCGGCAAACTTTGCCTCTAATTCAAACTTACCTTTATCCTTGTATTCAAAGGGAATTTTAAATTCAGATTTAATATTACTGTGGTGATATTGTTTGACCATTTTTTCAAGTACCTTTTTAAAAATTTTCAATGTGCTGTAAGTATTTTGAAATACTTTTTGCTTCAGGCAACCTTTTTCGACAATGAACTTGAAAATGTCCTTATCTTTGCTTGGTGTTGTCATGAATCATATTTTTTAAAGATATTATTCGAATGTAAAAGAGAGCTGGAAAATCTTGGTATTCAGTTTATCTATACAACCGGTGTAAATATTATCCTCTCGTTTTAACAGATTATTTGTGCCATATGACATTTTGATTTCGGTACCGAATTTAAACCAGCCATTATAAAAATCAAAACCAACACCCACTTCAAATACAACATCATTACGGTTCAATCTCACTATTTTCTGGTTTGTCTCTATTTTTTTATTGGCTTTGGTTGTAGCCAGGTCGATACTATACTTAACTCCGGCCAGAACATATGCCCGTACATTGTTCAACCGCTTTGATTTATATTTTATATGGAAAGGTAAATCAATATATGTCGATGTGATACTTTTTTTCATGTCAACTACACTGGATTCGTTGTATCTGTATCGTAAAAGGGTATAATCAAGGAATCGCTCACCAAAGGAAAGCGATGGTATAAAACGCAGGTCGAAATATTTGCCAAGCCTAAGGTTGGATATAATACCGATAGTGAAACCGAGTGTAGGAGTTGAATTGACGCTTAGTACGCGGAGGGAATCAGCAAAAATATCAGGCGATTGTAAAGAGTCGAAAACAATTTTATTAAGATTGTCTTTTACTTTAACCGTAAAATTCATTTGATTTAGTGCAAGAACAAATCCAAAATGATATTTGGAATAGTCATATGTAGGCAAGTTCATGACTTTTCTCTGCCCGTAAACACTGGAATGGCAATGAATCAACAGGAGTATTATCCCCAAAAAAATATATCTGAATGCTTTCAAACGATTCGGCATATGTAATTTACTAAACGATTTATTGATAAAATTATTTCCAAATCGCTTTAAAGAAAATGCAAACTTAAGGATATTTTTTTATTCTCCATGGGTTCTATAAATTACCAAGTTTCAGGACTTCTGCCAGAAGTTTCTCACTGTTAACCGGTATTACTCCAACTTCCTCACATACCAGGCCGCCGGCAAGGTTGGATATTGTAGCTATTTCAAATGGTGAACATCGTTTTGCAATGCAAAGTGCAGCTATACTTATAACGGTGTCTCCGGCTCCACTCACGTCTGCAATCGACCTGACATGGGCAGGAATAGAATGAATAAATCGTTGGTTTCCTGATTTTGAACTGATATAAAGGCCATCTTCAGAAAGAGTGACCAGGGCATTCTGGATGGATAGAGTTTGCTGTAATTTGAGCACAATCTGGTTCAGCTCTTTGATATCCGTATGATTGAAATCAACCTTTAAACCTTCCATCAGTTCCATGATGTTTGGTTTAAATAATGTGATATTCTTGTATTTCAGGAAGTTTTTCTTTTTTGGATCAACGGCAACAGGTATCTTTTTCTCATTTGCCTTATCTATCAACTTCTTAATTACTTTTTCAGTAATGGTACCTTTATCATAATCCTGGAAAATGATAACGTGGATATCCATGCTTTGGATGATTGAGAAAATTACGTTGATCAGGTTTTCTGTATCTCTATTGTTCAAAGCTGAAGTGATTTCTTCATCAACACGAAGCATTTGTGTGTTGTTACCGATAATCCTGAACTTTGTGGTAGTTATCCTGTCTTTGCTTTTGCATATACCAATAGGTTTCAGGTCCTCGTTACCCATTAGTTTCAGGAAAGTCTCGCCCTTGGTATCTTCCCCGATTACAGAACAAAGTATGGGTGTTGCTCCCATCGCTTTAATATTCAATGCAACATTGGCAGCACCACCCAGCCGTTCTTCTCTCTTTTTCACAGATACTATTGGTACTGGAGCTTCCGGAGATAATCTTTCAACTTTTCCCCAGAGGTAAGCATCAATCATGACATCACCTATGATCAACACATTTAATTTGGTGAAATCTTCAAATAGTTGTTTGTATTTTTTATTTTTAGTCATTATCGGATAGTATTAATTAATTGGGAAAATCTAAAGACTTAACCTGCATTATTCATGCAGAAGATAAAAGACAAAAGTAAAAAGATAAAAATCAAGTGTTTACATAAAATTTGTTTTAAGACTTTTAAATTACTGGT
>JAUWGC010000145.1 GCA_030606625.1 Bacteroidales bacterium
GCATAACTTATAAAACAGTGCTTCAGGGGCAAATGGCAAAATACAACCGCCTGAAAACAATTGCCGCTTATGATATCATCCGGAGTAACCTAAACGATTCTGTTGTAAATATGACAGAACTTCGCAACTGGCTGGACAATATCGGCAATATACGGGCAGATAAGCAAATCATTGCAAGCTATTTGCAGGAAACCAATTACACTAATGCGTTGGCTTTAGCAAATATGTTACCGGATCTATATGAATTAAAAGGAAATGATTCCATAGAGAACAATTATTTCATGAATTTAGTAAATTTACAAATAACTATGAAGCAGCAAGGCAGGAATATTTTCCAGCTCGATTCAACTGAACTGGTACAACTGGTAAATATTGCCGATAGTAGCACGGGAACGGCCGGTACACAAGCCCGCAATATACTCGAGTATGCATACGGCTACAACTACTGCAACTGCCCGGATATCTCCGACACGGCAGGGTACAAAAACTATAGAGTTGATTTTGGGTATTTCAACAAATTATGCGACATGGAGATCACTGTTGAACCCAACCCTGCAATAACATGGACAGCTTTTAATTACGAATTGCCTAGCAAGGATTCTGAAGGAATCATTAAAATAATGAATGTTTCAGGTAAGTTAATTGAAACACTAACTGTTAATGGAAAACAGGGACAGAAAGTATGGGATACACGGAAAGTACCTTCCGGCTTGTATTTCTATACTCTGATGGTGAAGGGTAGCAGCAAGACAGGGAAAATTATAATTAGCAAATAGTATAACCAGGGGGATAATTTCTTGTTATCCCCCATTGCTTTCTTTACAATGAAAAGATATTTGATAATTGCGGCACTTTTACTTTTCTTTATTCATATGTTCTGCCAGAACATGGAAATATCCTGGCAGAATTGTTTTGGAGGTACAAAAGCTGAATATACCATGGACATGCTTGAAATAAACAACGGATATCTAATTGTTGGATACACATATTCTGATGATGGAGATATTTCATTTAATCATGGTAATAATGATGGGTGGATATTAAGTATTGACAGCATTGGAAATCTGATTTGGGAAAAAAGCTTTGGTGGTTCAAGTGGTGATGGGATTGTAAGAATTTTTCCGGCAAGCAATAATTTATATTATTTACTGGGAGCTGCAACATCATCAGATGGTGATGTTTCTTATGATCCTTATCCAAACTCTGCTGATTTCTGGATTTTAAAAATTGACAACCTCGGAAATATTATCTGGGACAGGATTGTAGGAACCACTCACTATGACCATATTTATTCGGGTACAACAACCAATGACGGTGGCATAATCGCCATAGGCTGGGCTGGAATAAATGACGGAGATAAAAGTGTATGGTACGGCTATTATGATATGTGGATGATAAAGCTTAACAGTGAAGGGGAAACCGAATGGGATTTTACCATAGGCGGTTCTGATTTCGACTTTCCGCATGCGATCATACAAACCAGTGACGGTGGTTACTTGGTTGGCGGCACATCCATCGTTGAGCCCGGCGGTAACCTCACCTGCAAAACCCATGGCCTGGCTGATGCAATACTTGTTAAACTGGATTCAGCACGGAATATTGAGTGGCAGCAGTGTTATGGGGGCAGTGGTTATGACGGTGTTTTTTATGTCATGGAATTAGATGACGGATACCTGTTTTCAGGTTATGCCGGTTCAAATGATGGAAATATTTCGGGTTGGCATGGAGGATATGATTTATGGGTAGTCAAAGTTGATTTTTATGGAAATATTATCTGGCAAAAATGCCTTGGTGGCTCTAAAAACGAATCTGCAGAAAATGTTTTTCAAACTGAGGATTTCGGTTATTTAATTGTTGGATATACATCTTCAGATGATGGTGATGTCAACGGTAATCATTCAATAGGTGAAAATGATAATGATATCTGGTTAGTTAAATTAAGCAGTGAAGGTGAGTTGTTATGGCAACAATGCATTGGAGGAAAAAGAAACGAATATGTAGAATTTGGTGTTCTAAAAAAGGATGATTACTGTTATGTTATAGCCGGGCAAACAGATAACTCAACTTATGATGTACAATGCGAATTGCACGGCTTTAATGATGATTTTTGGGTCTTCGAAATAAAAGACTGCAGCCTGTATATGCCTGAAACACCCCTTATGCCCGCCGGCCCGGATAGCCTTTGTACTACTACCGATACAACTGCCGTTTATGTAATAAGTCCTGCCGCCGGGGCATGGTATTATGAGTGGATGCTTTCACCTGAAGAAGCAGGCTCAATAACGGGAAGTGGAATAGAAGCCACTGTAAACTGGATAAAGAACTGGGAAGGACAAGCAGAGATCAAGGTACGAAGTGCTAATGATTGCGGATACTCTGATTGGTCGGAACCACATCTTACATGGGCTTTCA
Source organism: Bacteroidales bacterium (assembly GCA_030606625.1). Taxonomy (GTDB): domain Bacteria; phylum Bacteroidota; class Bacteroidia; order Bacteroidales; family B18-G4; genus JAUWGC01. Next base: position 2,413 of record JAUWGC010000145.1, read on the forward strand.
GTTGTATGGGTATAGGTGAACTCCATGCCGGGAATATCCCTGTGTATATTTATCCGAATCCGGCCGGGGATTATGTGGTGTTTGAGTTTAAAGATAAAAGACAAAAGACAAAAGATAAAAATGGAGAAAAAACAATCAGGATTAGTAATATTTTCGGGCAGCTTGTAGCAACCTTGCAGGTAAAAAGCGAAAAAACCGTTTGGGATACAAGAGAAATTAAAGCTGGGATGTATTTTTACAGGGTAAATATTGAGGGAATGTTGTATTGTGGGAAAGTTATTGTACGGAGATGATGAATACCTTTTTTGATATATGATTAACGATATCTGATATTTGATATTTGATTTATTTGGGAGTAATGATATTTGATTTAGTTAGATCATCGTTATCTTCTGCACTTAATTATGGGGATGCGCATTTCGTGCCTTATGTTGCTCTTCGAATTATACTCTCAGAGAAAACAAAATTCAAAATAATAGATTCTCTAATCTCCAATAAATCAAATAATACCGACTGTCGTTGGGGCAGGCGGTAATCCGTTAATCCATATATTGAAAAGTTGTAATTTTATTTGTAATTTATTAAATTTGCTTATAGCTTCACCTTTTTATGCAAAGCTAATTAAACATGTCCCCATTAAAATGCATATTAACCTTAAGTCTTTCCTGTCCTAAGCAAAGCCGATGGATCACTTTTATCTTTTGCCTTTTATCTTTTGTCTTTACTCATACCCAAAACAACATGACAATTCAGTGGCAAGGCTGTTATGGGGGCAGTGAGCATGATAGGGGCGAGAGTATAATACAAACAGATAACGGATACCTTGTTTTGGGCACCACTAATTCAACAGACGGAGATATCACTAATAACCATGGTAGTAAAGATATCTGGCTAATTAGCATTGATAGTCTTGGCAATTTATTATGGGAAAGGGCATACGGTGGCTCACATACTGAAATTGCCTCAAACATCATTAAAGATAATCAGGGATATTTCTATTTTGGCGGATGGGTTTTCTCAAATGATGGTGATGTGCAGTCAGGTACCCATGGAGGTTACGACCGTTGGGTGGTAAAAATAGATATTCAGGGCAACATAATATGGGAAAAATGTTATGGAGGTAGTTCTATTGATTATGGAGGGTTTTTAAAATTATTAAACAATGGCAATATATTGGTTTATGGCGCCACAACCTCAAGTGATGGGGATGTTCCGGTAAACTATGGATTTTTGGATAACTGGCTTATGATAATCAATACTGATGGCGATATCGTTGAAAACAGGGTTTATGGGAATATTGACCAAAACAACATTTTTGATATTATAGAAACTAGTGACGGCGGTTTCTTTTTTGCAAGCAAAGCGGACGTTGCCCAGGGAATGGTGCAAGGCGAACCATATGGACTGACAGACGTTTGGGTAGTAAAACTGGATTCAGCCATGAACATTGAGTGGCAAAAAATCTATGGAGGGAGTAAGGTTGATTATGGTTATCAGGGTGTTTTGGAATTAGATGATGGATATATCTTTTTAGCATATACTAATTCCAACGACTTCGATGTTTTAGGGTATCATGGCACTCCAGGTGAATCCAGAGATATCTGGGTTGTGCATATTGATACGATAGGCAGTATTTTGTGGCAAAGATGTACAGGTGGATATGATTGGGATGCATCAGCAACAATTCACCAATCGGAAGATGGTGGCTTTGTTATTTTTGCAGAAACAAAATCAAACAATGGAGATGTTTCGGGCAATAATTCATGGCCCGGTCTTTATGATATCTGGATCGTAAAGCTAAGTGCGGAAGGGGAACTGGAATGGCAGGAATGTTACGGTGGAAATGGAAACGAAAGGGTTTTTAAAGGAGTTCTTAAAAAAAGTGAGCATAATTATGTGGTTGCAGGCAGGGCAAGCCATAATTCAGGAGATGTGGACTGTAACCTGCATGGCAAGGAGGATTTTTGGGTTTTCGAGATAAAAGACTGCTCCTACTATATGCCCGAAATGCCTCCTATGCCTGCTGGCCCGGATAGCCTTTGTACTACTACAGATACAACAAGCAATTATCAAACAAGTCCTGCCGCCGGAGCATGGTACTACGAGTGGATGCTTTCACCTGAAGAAGCAGGCTCAATACTGGGAGATGGAATAGAAGCCACTGTTAACTGGATAAAGAACTGGGAAGGACAAGCAGAGATAATGGTACGAAGTGCTCATGATTGCGGATACTCAGACTGGTCGGAACCACATCTTACATGGGCTTTCAGTTGTATGGGTATAGGTGAAATACATGCCGGGAATATCCCTTTGTATATTTATCCGAATCCGGCCAGGGATTATGTGGTGTTTGAGTTTAAAGATAAAAGACAAAAGACAAAAGATAAAAATGGAGAAAAAACAATCTGGATTAGTAATATTTTCGGGCAGCTTGTAGCAACATTGCAGGTAAAAAGCGAAAAAACCGTTTGGGATACAAGAGAAATTAAAGCAGGGATGTATTTTTACAGGGTAAATATTGAGGGAATGTTGTATTGTGGGAAAGTTA
>JAUWGC010000001.1 GCA_030606625.1 Bacteroidales bacterium
TCTTTAACAGGATCACCAATCATTTCATAAAACATCTCCAGATATGGTTTCCAGTATGGAGGAATAGTTTTCATGAAGGTGAATAAGTTGGAAACACCCACATAGTCAATAGCTGCGGCATAAAGCTCCGGTGATACAATGATACCTTGCAGTGTTGCATAGCCACCGTAACTGCCACCATATATTGCTATACGTTTGGGATCAGCAATGCCTTGCTCAATAAGCCAGTTGGTGCCATCAATAATATCATCCTGCATCGTCAGGCCCCATTGTTTGAAAGAGGCTTCCCAGAATTTCTTTCCATACCCTGTTGATCCCCTGAAATTCATCTGAAATACGGCATATCCCCTGTTGGCAAGAAATTGGATCTCAGGATTGAATCCCCAACCATCACGGTGCCAGGGACCACCATGAGGATTCACTACGACAGGCAGATCCCTGGCAGTTTCCATTGTATAACCAACGGGAAGTGTAAGATATCCGTTAATGGTCAGTCCGTCACGGGATTCATATTTGACAGGTATCATCCTGGCCATGTCATCTTCATCCAGCCATGGGCTGACATCAACGACCTTCTCCAGCTTATCTGAGGTTAAGTCATAAATGTAATAGGCACCCAGTGACCGGTCACTATATGTTCTGATAATAAATATATCTTCAGCCTTGTTGTAACCGGTGATTACTATTTCATAATCTCCCAGATCCTGTTCCAGGCGCTCGTAGATTTTCTTGGTTTCCTCATCAAAGAAGAACATTTCCCTTTTCCATGAAGTATAGGAAGTTGATGTCAATACTTTCCTTTTCCTTGAATAACGCAGTCCTCTAACATCATAATCCGGATTTTCATAAAGTTTTTCAATCTCTTTGCCGTTTACTATATCAAACACTACTATAGCAGTCTTGTCCCTGTCGAGATTGGAGATCGCATATACATTCTTGTTGTCAAAAGTGAAAAATACAGGACTTACAGTTTCTTTGAAATTGGTGGTAAGAACTGGTTTGAATTCATCCTGTTCCGTTTCACGGTATAAGATCTGAGTATTGATGCCGTCGACGATAGCAGTTGCAGCACGTAATTTTCCGTCATGGTCAAAGATCCAGCTGTCAATATTGCCCGGATTTTCAGCAAGCATTTCCATTTCACCGGTTTCGATGTTAAGCCGGAAGGGGTCAAAAACATGTGGGTTGCGTTTGTTCATACCAATGATGACATCAGAAGGAATATCAGGCAGGTCATCAAGGATCATGGTCCTGACATCTTCAAAGGGAGTGAAGCATACCAGATTACTGCCGTCAATATTAACAGCATAGAGCCTGAAATTTTCATCTCCCCCCTGGTCCTTAAGGAAAAGTAACTGATTATTGTTTGGCCAGAAGTAGCCTGCAATGTCCCTGTCAGTTTCACTTGTAAGCCTTGTAATGGAGTCTTGACCGATCTTACGGACAAATAAATTCATCCTGTCCTGGTAAGGACCCAAAAAGGAAAAATATTTTCCGTCGGGAGAAATTTGATACCTGGTTTTATCAGGGTTCTTAAAGAAATCTTCTAGTGGATAAAGTTTCGCTTTCATTACTTTATCTTCCTGGATACATCCTCCGATAAATAAGGATGTGCCGATCATAGAGATCAGCAGAAATGCAAAAATTTTTCTCATGATTGTCTGATTTGATTAATAATAATGTAATAATTTAGATTTTATATTTTTAATACCTTGCGGTGTTATCAAAGTATTAATCTATGGTTACAATAGAAGTGAAAATTTATAAATGTTTGTGGTGGAGATAACGAACTGTTTGTTAATTTAGTGCAAAAATATATTAAAATTTTGAATTTTAAAGAAATATTCATGACGAGATTTAAAGATTTGATATTTCCTTCTGACCGAAGTAAATCACTTGATGATTTTAATACTTCTTATACAATTGAGTACAATTCAAAAAAAGAAGCCAGATTGGTATTGGAAGAAGGAATACAAAAGCTGACTGATATTCAGGATAAGCTTTATGCATATGATAAGTATGCATTGTTGATCATCTTTCAGGCCATGGATGCTGCAGGAAAAGATGGAACCATCAAACATGTTATGTCAGGGGTAAATCCCCAGGGATGCCAGGTTACCAGTTTCAGAAGTCCTTCGGAGGAAGAACTTGATCAAAGCTATTTATGGCGATGTATAAAAGCTTTGCCGAGGCGGGGAAACATAGGGATATTTAACAGGTCTTATTATGAAGAATTATTGATTGTCAGAGTCCATCCTAAGATCCTGAAAAAACAGAGATTGCCTGGCATTACAGGAAAGCAGGCATTTGACAGCAAGATATGGAATGAAAGGTTTGAGGAGATTAACAATTTTGAAAAATACCTGAACAACAATGGGACCATGATACTGAAATTTTTCCTTCATGTATCAAAGGAGGAACAAAGACAACGTTTTATAAAACGTATCAATGACCCCAGGAAGAACTGGAAAATCTCGATGAGTGACTATAGAGAAAGAAAATATTGGGATGAATATATGCAAGCTTATGAAGACATGTTATTGAGCACATCAACCCCTGATGTTCCGTGGTTTGTCATACCTGCTGATAACAAGTGGTTTATGAGGGCGGCGGTCAGTGAGATCATAATTAAAAAGCTTGAATCTTTAGATTTACATTATCCAGAATTAACAGAAAAGAAGCTGAAGGAAATTAGAAAAACAAAAGAATTGCTGGAAAAGGAGGAATAAAATTAAGAGATTTATCGTTGGATGAGTGAAGCTTAAAACTGTTTAAATAAACGTAAAGGAGTATTATTCAAATGAATATTTATACAAGGAAGAAAAGATGGAAATTGATACTGTTTGCCCTGGCAGTGGCAATTGTTACAGCCTCGTTATGGTATACGAATATTTTGGTTCGGAAAATTTCAAGGGATGAACGCAGTAATATTCAGATCTGGGCCAATGCCATTCAGCAAAAAGCTGACCTGGTTAATTATACTGATGTGTTTTTTAAACAAATTAAGGTAGAAGAGCGCAAACGGGCTGAGATCCTTGCTGACGCATATACCAATATTAAGAATGAAGATGATTTGGATTCAGAAGACCTTGATTTTTACTTTAAGCTCATTACAGGAAATACTACTATTCCGGTTATATTGACTGATAAGTACGATACCATTACCACTGCAAGGAATGTGGATGATATCAATTTTGACGGGGTTTATAAATTACAGGGAAAGCTTAAGGAAGAATTTACTGTTTTTGAACCAATAAGACTGAATTATTATGCAGATGAATTTGTAATTCTATATTTTAAGGAATCGAAAATATTTACTGAGTTAAGACGGGTGCTTGATAATTTAATAGAATCGTTTTTCTCGGAAATAGTTCGTAATTCTGCATCTGTTCCCGTTATCATTACTGACAGCACCATGCAAAATATTATTGAGTACGGTAACATTAGCCCTGAAAAGATAAATGATTCGGTTTATATCAGCAAAACCATTGCGGAAATGGAGGCAGAAAATGCACCTATTGAGATAGAGCTTGTCGGGCAGGGAAAAAAGTACATTTTTTACAAGGATTCAGCACTGTTGACACAATTATTTTATTATCCATATATACAGTTTGGTATCATCGGATTGTTCCTGGTGATAGCATATTTCCTTTTCAGCACGGCCAGAAGATCGGAACAAAATCAGGTATGGGTAGGTATGTCAAAAGAAGCAGCCCATCAACTGGGAACTCCATTATCTTCAATAATGGCATGGCTTGAATTACTTAAGATAAAAGAGCTTCATAATAAGGAACTTAATGAAATTGAAAAGGATGTTAAGCGACTGGAGAACATTACGGAAAGATTTTCCAAGATCGGTTCCACACCAAAACTTGAACCGGTCAATATCGTCAGGGTGATCAATGATGGTATGAAATATATCAAAACCAGATCTTCCAGTAAAATAAAATATATGGTTAATAAGACTGGTGAAAGTGAGATCATGGTACCTCTGAATGTAAACCTGTTTGAATGGGTCATTGAAAATATTTGTAAGAATGCAATGGATGCAATGGGGGGCGCAGGACAAATTACAGTCAATATTACCGGTGATGAGAAATATGTTCATATTGATTTCAGAGATACGGGAAAAGGGATTTACAAGTCTAAGTTCAAGACCATCTTTAATCCCGGATATACAAGTAAAAAGCGTGGCTGGGGACTGGGGCTTTCATTATCAAAACGTATCATCAGGGATTATCACAAGGGGAAGATCTTTGTTAAGACCTCAACAATAGATAAGGGAACGACCATCAGGGTTTCACTGAGAAAGAAATTTTAAAAAGGAAATTCATCAGAGGTTTCTTCCTCTATTTTCTTTGTTTCAGGCTTTTTTGCAAGAGCGTGAACCGGGTTACCTTCAACATAAATGGCTTTAGGCTCTGTAGGACAAACATATTCACAAGCACCACAACCGATGCATATCTCAGGTACTACATAAGGGATGAACAAATTTCTTCTGAAAGGCTTCATGTCTACGGCCTTTGTCGGGCAATACTCCGAACATGACCCGCAATCTGTATTATCGGTATATACAATACAATTTTTTTTAACAAATATGGCTTTGCCTAACTGTGTCAGTTGCTTTTCTTCAAGGGTCAGGGGTAGGATTGCACCGGTGGGGCAAACTTCCCCACACCTTAAGCAATCATAATTACAGTAATTGGCACTATAATCCATTTTTGGCTGGAGGATGCCTTTTAATCCGAAAGTGAGAAATGATGGTTGAATGACCTGGGTGGGGCAGACGCTTACACAAAGGTAGCAGGCAGTGCAATTCTCATTATAGTGATTAATACTTATTGAGCCCGGAGGTGTAACAGGATGCTCTTTCCGAATGGGCGTTTGCACAAAACGCCGGCGACTTCTTCTTTGTGCGTTTGTTATGCTTGAAATTCCTAAACCACTGATAAGTAAGAGGCCGGAACTGATCAGGAAATTTCTTTTGCTTAAATTGGGTGCTTCTTGTTTTTGTAATGTGTTTAAAGGTCTTTTGAAGGTAAAATGCACACCATTATGTGGGCAGGAATCCAGACAATTGAAACACCCGACACACCTGGAGAAATCTACTTTTTTATTTAAAATGTCAATACATTCTGCTTTGCAAACATTGGCGCAGATGCCACATTGATTACAGGTTGTTTGGTCCAGGGATATTTTAAAAAGTGAATATCTGGAAAGAAAACCAAGGAATGATCCCACCGGGCATAACAGGTTACAATAAAGCCTTGAAAATCTGATTGTCATCCAGGCTATCAGTACCAGGAACAGGATAGAAAATATGAGAGAACCCGGATCAGGACTTTTGATCTCAAAAGGATACAAAGAATAATTATTAAAATTTGAAAGGAGCTGTACAGTTAAATTATTGATAAAGACGATAATAGGACGGATCAGACTACTGGTGATCTTTCCGAAGATGCTGTATGGATCAAGAAATATAAGCATGATAGTACTGCCTGCAATCAGAAACAGGATTGTTACGATCATGATTGAATACCTGGTCCAGTTAGATGCTTTACGGTAAGTATAAATGTTCTTTTTTTTAAATTTTCTTTTAAAGAAAAGAAAAACATCCTGCAGTATTCCCAGAGGACAAATTGTCGAGCAATAAACTCTTCCAAACAATAAAGTGAGAATGATAATGATAAGAAACCCGATGATGCTAAAACTCAATAAATTGATAAATTTTACCAGGGAGGGAACAAACTGGAGATAAAGCACTGCATCGATCAGAGTAATTGAAAAAGTATTCGTGAAATCGATGAATAGTAAAAGGGTAAGTGTAAAAAAGATTAGTGCAATAACTACTCTTATTTTCTTCAAAAAAGGAGAAAGCATCAGATTAAAGTATTATTCTATTGATGTTCAACTCAGACAAATCCATAGTTCCTATTCCCATTTCTGATGCTTTGATTATATAAGGAACCTCTTCCGGTTCAAGGCCAAAGACTTTTGCAGCAGCTGCATCTATGGCCACAATATCTGTAGATATTAATTGTGAATTAAGCTGGATCACATCGTCCACTGAAATGCCCCTTGGCCCATTTGTTTTCATTACATTGTAGGCATCAACAATGTTCAGGTCTGGCTGCTTTAAGGTTGAGTAATCTGCAATGCATTGATGCAAGTCATTAGCATGCCAGTATCTCCTGTCCCACACTGCCCCCATCAGGTTTTTCATGGCAATGGTCAGCCTGGATGAGTGGTGGCTCTTAAGTATTGGCACGTTAATGAATACATCCGAATCAAGGATCAGTTCGTGCACTTTTGCTTTTTTAAGTCTTTTTCCACCGGGAATGTCAACAGAATGATAATAGCTTTCACTGTTACCTGGAACGATTGTAGCACCCGCATCTTTCGCGGCTTTTTCAATTCCGCTGTTAGTGTAACAATTTTTCCAGTAATTACAAGTATTGTCAAATACATAAACTTCTTTGGCCCCGGCATTAAAGCAGTGTTCGACAATACGTTTGACCAGAGCAGGATTGGTATTTGCCGCCCTTTCAGGAACAGCATCCCATCCTATATTGGGTTTAACCACAACTTTTTGTCCATTGCTTACGAATTTCTGCATGCCACCGAGTGATTCAATACCTTTGTCGAACATAACCACCGGATCAGTTCCTTTTATTGCAACAAGATCATATGGCAGGTCGGGTGATGGTAAACCAGCTCCGAATAATTTTAAATACCTTCCCAACATCAAGGAAGTACCTGCAAGAACAGTTGTAACAATACTATTTTTGATGAAATCCCTGCGTTTCATATTATAAATATTTATACCCGTTGGTCTAACGACCTACGTGTTTATATGATTATTACCTGTAAATTTACGTTTATTTTATCTAATTATTGTTATCAATCTTTGAAATGAATTTAATAACATGTCCGGTATTTATATCCATATTCCATTTTGTAAGCAGAAGTGCCATTACTGCAATTTTTTTTCCGTAGCATCCAGGAAATTACAAAAAGGATTTATGGAGGCACTTATTGCTGAAATTGAATTACAGAAGGATTATCTGGGAAATGAACAGGTTGATACAATTTACATGGGTGGTGGCACTCCGTCATTACTTACAGCGGTTGAAATAAACAGAATAACAGAAAATATTTATATGCATTTTAATGTGTCGGAAGACACTGAAATCACCCTGGAAGTTAACCCGGATGATATCTCACAGGAAAAGATCGAAAAATTAAAAGAAACACCGGTAAACAGGTTTAGTATTGGTATTCAATCATTTTTCAATGAGGACCTAAAATATCTGAACAGGCTGCATGATGCGAAACAGGCTGTGTTTTCCGTTAAAGGACTCCAGGATGCAGGTTACGAAAATATTTCAATTGATCTGATCTATGGTATTCCAACCCTTACCAAAGAAAGATGGATCAAAAACATAAGGTCATTTTTTAAGCTAAAAATCCCTCATATGTCTGCATATGCCCTGACGGTTGAATCCAAAACAGCTTTGCACTGGCTGATTGAAAAAAAGAAAGCACTGTGTCTTGATGATGAGGATATTGCACAGCAGTTCAATATTTTGTTGGACCTGATGAATCGCAATAATTACATTCAATATGAAATATCGAATTTCAGCAAGGAGGGATTTTATTCAAAACATAACAGCCTTTATTGGCTTGGTGGGTTTTATCTTGGACTTGGACCATCAGCACATTCTTTTAACGGATATTCAAGGCAGTGGAATGCAAGTAATATCTCAAGATATATCAGTTTAATCAATTACAAAGAGATAACATTTGAAAAAGAGATATTGTCAGAAAAGCAGCGATACAATGAATATATTATGACCTCATTGAGAACTGTTTGGGGTTGTGATCTTGAACACATTCAGAATGTGTTTGGAAGGAAATACCGCGACTATTGCCTGCTGCAATCGGAAAAAAATATCAATGAAGGTACAATGGTGAAAAAAGGCAACAAGTTATTTCTTACAACAGAAGGAAAGCTTTTCGCTGACGGGATAGCTTCTGGCTTGTTTAAGATATGAATTCCGATACGCCCGTCCATTGCTATCGGGATCTCCGCGGACTTTATACCGCTTTAATAGTGTTTTCATATTATTACAGGCAGATGATAAATATAGCTAAAAATATGTTAATTTTACCGACATTAAAAGGTAAGGTGTTTAATTATGGCCATTCTTGGTTCTATCATCAAACAAGCATATTCAATTAGAAGCATACCGATTGAAAAAAGGAAAAAATTTAATTATGTCAAAGCACAGGAAAAGGTCCTGAAAAAACTTATCAAAAAGGCTCAGAATACTGCATTTGGTGAACATTACAATTTTTCAGAAATATTAAAACAGGAAGATATTATCCGGGCTTTTCAGGAAAGGGTGCCTCTGCATGATTACAAATCCATGTTTCAGAAATGGTGGTATCGTTCATTAAACGGTGAGGCTTTCGTGTCCTGGCCAGGCAGAGTTAAATATTTTGCTTTGACATCAGGTACTTCAGAGGCTTCCAGTAAGCACATTCCTGTGACTGGAGATATGATTCGTGCCATCAGGCGTGCCAGCGTGCGTCAACTGGTTTCAACAGCCAAATATAATTTCCCGATTGAGTTTTATCAGAAAGGTATCCTGATGATTGGAGGAAGCACTCATCTCAATTACAACGGAATGTACTATGAGGGAGACCTGTCCGGGATATCAACCGGCAATTTGCCATTTTGGTTCCAGCATTTCTACAAGCCGGGAAAACGAATATCCAAAGAGAGAAATTGGGAGACAAAGCTGGAAGAGATTGTTAAAAAAGCAAAAGAATGGGATATAGGCATTATTGTGGGGGTACCTGCCTGGATACAGATCATAATGGAAAGGATTATTAAGCACTATAATGTAAGTACAATACACGATATCTGGCCAAACCTTTCTATATATGTGCATAGCGGAGTGGCTTTCGGACCTTATATTAAGGCTTTTGAAAAATTGTTTGCCCACCCGATCCTTTACAGTGAATCCTATCTCGCTTCAGAAGGATACATTGCTTTCCAAAAGCTACTGGAGGATAATGTCATGCAAATGGTCATGGACAATGGGTTGTTTTATGAATTTATCCCGTTCAACGATAGTAATTTTGATAACGAAGGTGAAATGATTGCCAATCCGGAAGTCCTGACATTGGGAGAAGTTGAGGAAAATAAGGATTACGCCTTACTTTTATCCACATGTTCGGGAGCCTGGCGATACCTTATTGGTGATACCGTTAAATTTACTTCAAAAGAGCATAATAGCATTGTTATCACCGGAAGGACAAAACACTTTTTAAGTATCTGTGGTGAACATTTGTCACAAGAAAACATGAACAGAGCAATAAAAATGCTGCAGGATGAATTCAATATTGAAATACGTGAGTGGACTGTTGCAGGAATCAGGTATGATTTAATGTTTGCACATAAATGGTACCTGGGAACAGATGATAAAATTGAACCTGACATTGCCAGAAAAAAGCTGGATGAATACCTTAAAACCTTGAATGATGACTACAGGGTGGAAAGAATAGCCGCTATAAAAGACGTCTTTGTTGAGGTATTACCAACCGGTGCTTTTTCAAAATGGATGAAAATACATGGCAGGGAAGGCGGAGCGAATAAATTTCCAAGGGTACTGAAGAGTAACCAGCTTAAAGAGTGGGAAGTGTATATTAAGAATTACCTGGCATAAAATACAAGGTATGATAACGCCGATTTGGGAAGGGATCATATTGGGTTTAACATTGGTGATTTTTTTTGGATTTGGGCCTGCTTTATTTGCCTTGATCCAAACAAGCGTACACCGTGGATTATGGTCAGGCTTTCTGTTAGCATTTGGGGTATTTCTCAGCGATTTGGCCTTGGTTGGTCTTTGTTTTCTTGGCGCGGTTAAAATAATAAGCCGGCCGGAAAACCATGTCGTCTTTGGTATAATCAGTGGAGTGATACTGATAATATTTGGAATAGTAACATATAAACGAAAAATCCAAATCGTAAGTTCTGAGAATGATAAGAGTGAAAAAAGCAAACCCGGACCGGTAACATATATACTGAAAGGTTTCTTTCTGAATATTGCCAATCCTTTTGTTTGGATTTTCTGGATGGGTGTTGTGGTAGGTGTAACTGCCAACTATAGCGGTAATGTTCAATGGGTCATCGTGTTCTTTTCAGCTACACTGCTCACTGTTCTGGCAACAGATCTTCTTAAATGTTTTGGTGCATATAAAATCAAGAAATACCTGATAGGAAAATTAATACATTGGATCAACCGTATTGCAGGAATTATACTTTGCCTGTTTGGAATCTTTTTGATCATAAGGGTTTTTATTGAGTTTTAAATTGGATTATCAATATTTATTGTATAATTAAAAATTCATATCATGTTAGTACAATTTTCTAAAAACTGGTGGCTGATGGCCATAAACGGTGCAATTGCAATTTTGTTTGGCATTTTTGCATTGTTTGTTCCTGAGGGAACAATTATTATCATTGCCAAATATTTTGGCATTGTTGTTTTGATCGGAGGACTTATTATATTGGTAGGAGCTATTCGTAACATTAAAAACAAGCAGTCTTATGCATTGATGATGACAGAAGCAATTATCAGTATCGCAATTGGAATAATTATTTTGGTTTTTACAAAGGAAACTATTGAGATATTTATGATCTTGATTGGATTATGGGCTGTAATAGTAGGTATCACCCTGTTGGTTTTGTTGGCAAATATCAAAGAAGGGACGCACGATAAATATGTAATCTTGTTCAGTGGTGTATTGTCCGTAATCTTTGGAGTTGTAGTGTTATTTAATCCATTCACAATGGCGGCTGTTCTAACCATTATTGTTGGAATTGCAGCTCTTATTTTGGGTTTATTTATGATATATATAGCTTTCAGAGTCAAAAAATTGAATGAAACACCTTAGCTGAATAATTGATGATATAAGATAAACTAACTTTGGAATTTGATATCCTTGATGTTTAACTGAAGTGATTTTACGCCATTCCATTCATTTTCCTCTATGTGGTAACATATGTTGAATGGTTCTCCTTTGGAAATGCGCTCCAGGTGTTCGCCTTGTTGATAGGCAATAGCTGACAAAGGAAATCCTCTAACATCGAATTGAGCAACTTTCAGTTTGAGGTGATTTTTACCAACAATCCTGGCGTGACCGGTATCATTGACACCGTCAGTTTCGAATGTCGGAGACAAGTTGCCAGGGCCAAAGGGGGAGAACTGCTTGAGTATCCTGAAAAATGTCCAGTTGATGTCATTCAAGGATAAAATGGCATTGATTTGAATCTCAGGGATCATCATTTGTTCATTAATATGGCTGGAAACATATTCTTCGAATCTATGCTTGAAAATGTCGAAGTTTTCAAGTTTGAGGGAAAGGCCTGCTGCATACTTATGACCACCGAAGTGTTCAAAAAGATCGTTGCATGAATCCAGGGCATCGTAAATGTCAAAATCCTTTATTGAACGGGCTGAGCCGGTAAGTAGCCCATTAGACTGGGTTAGAACGATTGTTGGTTTGTAATATACTTCGGTCAGCCGGGAGGCAACGATTCCTATAACTCCTTTATGCCAATTAGGATCGTAAACAACAGTACTCTTGGAATTCCGGATAGAAGAATCAGAACTTATTATTTCCAATGCTTCCTGGGTTGCAGTGAGATCAAGGTTTTTACGCTCAGTATTAAAGTTGTTGATTTGATCAGCCAGTTGATCAGCATAATCTGAATCGGTTGTAATCAGTAGTTTTACAGAATTAATGGCATTCTCAATTCTTCCTGCTGCATTGATTCTGGGCCCGATGATAAAAACAAGATCGGTGATATTTATTTCCCGGCTGAAATTTTGTTTGTCATGATCATGTCTGATCTTGCGTATACCACTGTACTTAAACAAGGATTCTATTCCTGGACGAGGATTAGAATTGATAAGCTTAAGGCCATGATATGCAAGCACCCTGTTTTCCCAGGTTATGGGAACAATATCGGCAGCGATGCTTACCACAACAAGATCAAGAAAAGGGATCAATTCCGAGAAATCAATATTCTTTCTTTGTGCCAGGGCCTGAACAAGCTTAAATCCAACTCCGCAACCGGAAAGATCTTTATATGGGTATTTACAATCAGTTCTTTTGGGATCAAGAACAGCACATGCTTCGGGAATTGATTTACCGGGCCTGTGATGATCGCAAATGATGAAATCAACCTGGTGATTCCTGGCATAGAGGACTTTCTCCACTGCTTTGATACCACAGTCAAGAGCAATAATCAGGGTAAATCCATTTTCCCTGGCATAATCAATACTTTTATAGGAAATTCCGTAGCCTTCTGAATAACGGTCAGGAATGTAAAAATCAAGATCGGAATGAAATTTATTCAGAAATGTGTAAACCAAAGAAACGGCAGTTGTTCCGTCAACATCATAATCCCCAAAGACCAGTATTTTTTCATTGTTTTGGATGGCTTTACAGATGCGATCCACTGCCTTATCCATATCCATCATCAGGAATGGGCCAAGAAGGGATGATAATTCCGGCCTGAAAAAAGCCCTGGCTTCTTCATAATTGGTAATTCCCTGCTGGACAAGTAGATTGGACAAGTTGGAGGAAATATTCAAACTTTGGGTTAAATTCTTAACAGTTTCTATATCACCATGATCCTTTAAAACCCAACGTTTTTGCATAGCCTATTTTAGTGTAAAGATAAATATTATTTGATAATAATTAACTACTCTTGCTATAATGAGCCCGATGTCTCGAAATATCGGATTTTGCATTCCCAGGCATATACCCCGATTCATATATATAATACCCAAATTGGAAAAATGTTCCCAAAAAAAAATGGATTTCGAACTAATGAAAGAAATCCAATGAAAATTAGGATCGACAATCGACAATCGACAATAATCAATCTGGTCACTGGTCACTGGAAAGGAAACGGAAAGAATCAAAGAATCTGAAACCGGTAAGCATCCTGTCTGATAAATATGAATAACAGGATAGTAAATGCCCATAAAGAAGATCCACCATAGCTGAAGAAAGGCAGAGGAATGCCGATGACTGGCATCAGGCCAATAGTCATACCTATGTTAATAAGAAAATGGAAAAAGATGATCGATATTACACAATAACCGTAAATTCTGGAAAAGTTAGACTTTTGTCTTTCAGCCATACGTATAAGCTTGAAAAGAAAGAGGATAAATAGAGAAATAACAATAAAACTACCAAGGAATCCCCACTCCTCACCTACAGTGCAAAAGATAAAATCAGTATCCTGTTCAGGAACAAAGTTGTATTTAGTCTGAGTACCTTTTAAATATCCTTTACCGGCAAATCCACCTGAACCAATTGCGATTTTAGACTGGTGAACATTATATCCTGCACCATGTATATCTTTTTCAATTCCAATGAGCACTCTGATACGTGTTTGCTGGTGCTCACTGAGAAGATTGTCAAATGCAAAATTGACACTAAAAACAAACAATGCAGAAATAAGAAATATAAGTGATAATTTCAGGATGTTTCCGGTAGTTCTTTTAATAAAAAACAAAAGAACAAGAGATAATAAGAGAAGGCCTCCAATAATATACAATTCATGAATAAGTAAAGTTAACAGGAAGAGAACAATGATTGCTATTCCCGTGATCATGATGCTGCCTGACAAACCTTCCCTGTATAAAACAAGAATAAATGCAATAAAGATAATTGCAGATCCGGTATCATTTTGAAGGAATATAAGGATAGCAGGGGTAAGGATGATAGCAAGAGAAATTATCAGTGATTTAACTTTTTGGAGTGAAAAATTGAAGGTGCTCAGATATTTTGATAAAGCCAGGGCAGTGGCAAACTTGGCAAATTCTGATGGCTGGATGCCTAATGAACCGATCTGAAACCAAGACCTTGAACCTGAGACTTCTTTGCCAAAAAGCAAAACCCCAATTAAAAATAACAGACTTAATGCATAAATACCATAAGCAAATGTAGAGAAGAATTTTGGATCGATGATCAGAATGACAAGGATAAGGATAACGGTGGCAGCGATCCATATTAGCTGTTTTCCATAGCGCTGGGTGATGTCAAAGATGCTTCGGTGTTCCTCATTAAAAACGGCAGCATAAATGTTAAGCCAGCCCATGAGGATCAACATAAAAAATAACAGGATAGCTATCCAGTCAATATTGAGAAATATACTTTTGCTTTCCCTCAATTTGAAGAAATTAAATCACTGTTCAACATTCTATCTTCAAGCCAATGGCGCTTCACTTTACCTTTTAAGTATTTTTCTATTAGCAGGCTGGCAATAGGGGCCGCCCAGGTTGCGCCGTAACCGGCATTCTCAACGATCACAGAAAGTGCAATCGTAGGATTATCTTTAGGGGCAAATGCAATGAACATTGAATGATCCTTTCCATGAGGATTTTCCACGGTGCCGGTTTTTCCACAAAAATGAACAGAATCAAGTTTATACCAACGTGCTGTTCCATGTTCTCCTTCCACAACTTCAAGCATGGCATCAACGATAAATTCATAATGCTTTGGTTCTATGGAAGTAACTTGCCTGGGATAATATAATAATGTATTACTCTTGTATTTAGTTGATTTAAGAAAATGAGGAGGATAATAATATCCTCTGTTTGCAATGATCGCAGCAAAATTGGCTAATTGCAAAGGAGTCACCAGAATTTCACCCTGTCCTATTGCCAAAGATCTTATGGTTAGTGCGGTCCAGTGATTTTTTCTATAAATTGAATCATAAAGCCTGGATTCAGGGATGTTTCCATTAAGTTCAAAAGGAATATCAGTGTTGAATTTTTTGCCAAATCCCAGGTTTAAAACATGGTTATACCAAACATTATAACCCATAACGGGATCGTTCGGATCAGGATGTGTAATGATTGAGCGGAATACCTTCCAAAGATAGGAATTACATGATTGTTGGATGGCTTCCTTAAGGTCTAGTGGTGTGACATGATAGTGTGTACATTTGATTGGGCGGGACTCAGGTCCGTCACAGGAATATAGGGTTTGTGGGGAAAGGATATTTTCCTGTAGCCCTATAAGCACATTAACAATTTTAAAAGTCGAACCTGGAGAATAAGTTCCCATGATGGCTCTGTTCATTAAAGGCTTAAGCGAATCGTTGAGTAAAAGGTTGTAATTATGGCTGCGGATACGGCCTACGAGTATATTTGGATCATAGGAAGGACTTGTAATAAGAGAAAGAATCTCTCCACTGGCAGGCTCAATAGCGACAATACTTCCTTTCTTGTTTTTCATGAGTTGTTCACCGTAAGCTTGCAATTGCACATCAAGGGAAATAGTGATATTACTGCCGGCAATGGCTGATATGTCATAATCGCCATCATGAAAATTTCCCATTTCACGGTTAAATACATCAACAACTTTAACTTTTATTCCTTTTTCGCCACGAAGGGTTTTTTCAAAAAATTTTTCAATGCCGCTTTTTCCAATATAATCGCGGGATTTGTAATAAGAATCATATTCAATTTCATCCATGGTAACTTCTCCAATGTAACCGAGTAGATGAGCTGCAATGGGAAAAGGATATTTTCTCAGGGTTCTGGCCTGAACGTAAAATCCTGGAAACTTATATAGCTTTTCACCCAGAAATGCATAATCCTCCCTGGATATTTGTTTCAGGAATACCGAAGGTTTATACATGGAATACTTTTTGGCCTTTTCATAACGATTACAAAACTCATCCGTGCTGATATTCAGAAGATTACATAAATCATTAGTGTCAAAGGCATGAACCTGATGTGGTACTACCAGCAGATCATAAGCAGCTTCATTGTATACAAGTAATTCACCATTATGATCATAGATCAAACCCCTGGAAGGATACTGTGTAATATACCTGATAACATTATTTTCAGCAGAGAATTTATACTTATTATAAAGAACCTGGAGGTAAAACAGGCGAAAGATGAATACTATTCCCACCAGAATAATAATAAAAAATATGATAAATTTCCTATTTGTGTATGGATGTGTGATCATAGATAAATAATATTGCATTATGCAATAAAAATGTAAGTGATACAAAAATAGGCATATTCCTGATCGTTTTCAGAAATGATAGTAATATTATAATAAAGAAAGATTTAGACTGCATTATTTATGCAGAAGATAAAAGACAAAAGTACAAAGACAAAAGTGGCTCAAACCGAATCTTTTGTCTTTATCCTTTTATCTTGTTAAACTAACTGACGTCAAATGATTTACGATACACGATATCCGACGTACGACTTACGATTTGATTTTAGATTTAAGATTTACGAACAAGTGGTAATTAGCAAATTAAGTTAAACAAATAACTTACGTTTGAAATCGCACTTAATTTTACAAACTGCTAGCCAGTGGGGGGAGTGCACGAATGGTGTGGCACTTTCGGGGACTGTGCGGTAGGAAGTTTGACCGTGGGGAGAAAGGGCTTCATTCGTGCTGCCTTTTTCTTTGGTTCGTTTCTTTTGGGCAAGCAAAAGAAATGAACAAGCAGAAAAGACGGCGGGCACTGGTCATTGATAAAGATATGCCGTAAGCATCCCTATGGCAGATGGACTTTTATCTTTTTGATTAATCAATTTAGCTTGAACCGGAATGACCAAAACCTCCTTTACCTCTTTCAGTCTCAGAAAGCATATTAACCTGAACCCATTCTGCCTTTTCGTGGGCAGATATGATCATTTGGGCGATTCTCTCTCCATCGTTGATAACAAAATCAACATTTGATAAATTGATCATAATAATCTTGACCTCACCGCGGTAATCAGCGTCGATGGTTCCAGGTGCATTTACAATGCTGATACCATGTTTAACAGCCAAACCGCTTCGCGGACGGATTTGGGCTTCATAGCCAGGGGGAAGCTCAATGAATAACCCTGTTGGGACCAGTTTTCGTTCCATGGGTTTAAGGATCACTGGTTTAACAAGGTTTGCGCGCAGGTCCATACCTGCTGAAAAAGATGTTTCATAAGATGGTAAAGGATGTTTTGATTTGTTGACAATCTGTATATTCATAATAAAGAAAAAATTATTTAAAACTCTTTTTGAATAATGGCCTTTCTATAAAATATACTGTTAATGCAAAAACGATGATGAATATAGTATTAATAACAAGATGAATGGATTCTGAAGGAAAAGGAACAAACTTATTGATAAAATAAATGCCAAGTGCAAGAAAGAAGTAAATACCTATTCTTCGCAGATCATATGGAATAGGGAAAAACTTACGGCCAAGGATAAAGGATAAAATAACCATAGTAAGATAACAGAAAAAATGTGTCCAGGAAGCTCCGGTGTATCCGAACACCGGAATAAGTATAATATTCAGGAGGATGGTTATGCCTGCTCCTGTTAATGCGATATAAGCACCGTACCGCGTAATATCATTGAGTTTGTACCAGATAGAAAGATTAAAAAATATTCCCAGGAAAAGATTGGCTAAAAGAATGACAGGAACGATGTGAAGGCCCTGCCAGTAGTCTTCATCGATAAAATGCCTGAAAATGTTAAGGAAAAGCATTACTAACAGAAATATGATAAGGCAGAAAATGATAAAATATTTCATCACATCAGCATATAGAACTTTGGAATCCTTGTCTTTTGCATGGGAGAAAAAGAAAGGTTCGGCAGCATATCGAAACATCTGGATAAATAATGTCATTAAAACTGCCAGTTTGTAATTGGCTCCATATATTCCAAGTTGGCTCAACACATATTTCTGCCCGTCAATTATTTCGGGAGGAACAGTAATCAAAAATCTAAATAAAAGTTTGTCAGATACTTCATTGACCATTCCGGCAAGTCCTACTATTAGTAAAGGGAATGCGTATCGCAACATCTTTTTCAGCAGGGAAAAGTCGAAAAGAAAATGAATGTTAATAATATCCGGAAGTAATATGATCAGAGTGATAACAGTTGCAATCAGATTTGAAATAAAAGCATAACCGACACCTATTTCCGGATTATAAAAAGTAGTAATGAATGAATCGGGGTTTTGTGCGATTATTCTCGGACAAAGCCATAGAAAGAAAAAGTTGAAAGATACATTGATGATAACATTAATGATCTTAATAAGTGTAAATTTCAGAGCCTTATTTTGCTGGCGTAGCTTAGCAAAAGGAATCGCGATAAAAGCGTCTATACCTATGATCAGGGCAAAGTAGATGATGTACTCGGTGTTATTCTGGTATTGAATAAGACCGGATAAAGGTTTTGAAAAGAGAAGGACAAACAATATAAAAAGTGAAGAAGTTGTAAATAGTGAAGTTAGTGCAGTGGAATAGGTTTTATCCTTGTTTTTTTCAAGTTCTGAATAGCGGAAAAATGTGGTTTCCATTCCATAGGTTAGCAATACAAAAAGGAATGCCGCATAGGAATAAAGTTCCGTAACAATACCGTATTCACCCAGGATGAAAACCCTTGTATAAAAGGGCGTCATGAGAAGGAAATTCAAAAATCTGGGAACAATTGTACCCAAACCATAAACGGCAGTCTGACTGGCGAGCTGCTTTATCTTGTTCAAGAATAAAGGATTTTATTTTAATAAACGAACCTTAGATAAATTTGTTTTTATACCTCCATGACGCAAGCAGGAATTCATATGCACAAAAGTGGTAAAAATATTTTTCATATAATAATTAAAATATTTTTCATTTTCCGGTTGATACTTTCGGTAGGGTAATCACAAAAGTTGCGCCCTTTACCTGGCCAGGTACGAATGAGATGTCACCGCCAGCGTTAATGATAATACTTTTAACAATAGCCAATCCAAGACCCATTCCACCGGATTTGGTTGTAAAGCTTGGTGAAAAGATATTGCCAGCCTGTTCATTTGGAATACCAGGGCCGTCGTCAACAATACTGATCTCATAATGGTCGGAATGTGATAACACGGTGATTTCTATTGTGCCGGAACTTTCTGTGCCAATTGCTTCAACAGAATTTTGGATCAGGTTATTAAATGCCCTAAGCAATTGTTTTTTATCAATATGAACTATGTAATTCAAATTTGTGTCATACTTAAGAGAAAAATTAATATTGTAAATGTCCTTGAAAAGGTCAAGTGAATTATTGATGATATCGGTTAACCTGACGTTTTCTGATTTTACAGGCGGCATTTTTGCGAAATCAGAAAATTCCGTGGCAATAGTAGAAAGGGAATCAATTTGTTCTATGATGGTTTTTGTAAAACGATCAAGACGTTTATCAAAATCAGATGATTTTTCGTCCCATGCCTTTTTAAGATATTGAACACTTAACTTCATAGGTGTTAATGGGTTCTTGATCTCATGTGCAACCTGTTTGGCCATTTCACGCCAGGCACTTTCTCTTTCTGATTTAGCAAGGAGCTCAGCGCTTATAACCAGCTCATCGATCATTCTGTTATATTCCCTGATAAGTTGTCCGATCTCATCATTGCTTTCCCAATCAATTTTTTCATTAGACAAACCAAGAGAGAGACTGCGCATCTTATCCCGGATCAGCTGAAGCGGGCGTGTTGCATAACGCGATATCAAAAGTGTTAAAAAAATGGATAATGCGATAAAGAAAATATATATATTCAGGAAAGTGGTCATGAAAGAAGCGATCTCATTTCGTAATTCAGTCTGTTTGGCAAAATAAGGAAGATTTAAATAAGCAACGATCATATTTTGACTGTTACGGAAAGGAATATATGCTGAAAGATACTTGTATGAACCAATTTTCTCATGGTGTACGTAAAGGAGATTTTTGTCCAGGGCAAGCTTTTTAAATGCAAGAGAATTCATCTTATCGGAAATCAGGCCTTTTTCAAATATTTTTGGGCGGGATGTAGCCAGTAAATTACCTGAGAGATCATACAAATTGATATCAGAGAAAAATACCAGTGAAAATTTATTTAAAAGGCTTGAAAGGTATGGTTGCATAGCTATAGAAAGATAAGGCTCATCTGCAAGCTTGTGCTCAAGTTCAATAAGTACAGAATGTGATTTTTCACGGAGAATATCAAAGTTTTTGTTGGTATTAAGATTCCTTATGTATGAAACGGAAGTAAAGCCGATGATAATAAAAGCGATAATGATAATTGTAATTACTGAAAGCTGAAGACGGCTTCTGAAATTAAAATCAAAAACATGCCTTTCAAAAGGGTAAACAAAAATAAACAGGAAGAGCAGGACAAAAACAGCATAAAAAAGGAGTAAATACGAGAAAGGAGCGATGTAATCAAGCAAACTTGGCTTTTTCTTGCTCAGAAGTAGATGATGAGTATTATCAACAGCCAGAAAGAAATGATTGTAATCATTCTGATCAAAAAATGATTCATTTTGGAGCACACCATAACCTGAAATATCAAGATTGTAAAAATAACTGCCAAACTTATAGATAAGATTGCCATCAAGGTACCTCGCATAAGAGTATAATCCAATATCGGGATTATCACGGATGGATTCATCGATCAGTAATTCAGGATATCCCAGGCCTTCTTCAGCGAAGAAAGAGGAGAACAGTTCTGAAAAAATGGTAAAATGAATTGTATCATGGCGAATAAGCACAGGAATATCCAAACGGGATATATAGCTGTTCACATCATTAAGATTATAGCGGTACAGGTCTTTACATATGGATTCCGAACCGTAATCATTGATTAGGTCATTGAAATAATCATTACAGTTAATGAAGATATTATCAGGCAGGATATTCAGTATCTTTTCCGGGTAACAGACAGTACTGTATAGTTCAAAACCGGGGAAGATGTTTTGATAATATACTTTATCAAGATACGTTAACACCGAATCCTCGTATGAAGGATCCTCAAGTGACATAGTCAAATAATTGCTTATCAATGTATCATTTTTTATTTCAGACCGGGCATTTTGAAAATTATATTCAATTAGCGGATTGAATGTCTTTGAAAGCTGAAATGCAAGCAATTTTCTCTCAGCTTTTTCTTTGCTTGTTATATTAATTTCAAGAAAGTAGTTGGAAAAAACGGAAAACAGAAAAATAAAAAAAATGGTACTGTAAAATGAGATGAACTTTTTTTGTTGATGTTTAATAATAAATAAGAAAGCAATAAATACTAAAAGGAACAGAGTAGCGACAATATCGAAATTTTCAAAGAAGAAATTGTAAAGGAAAAATACCAGGGTTGAAATAAACAACAATGAAAAAAATGGTAATGGATTACCGCGAATGTGTTTATATGCAAAATCAAATAATCTTGAGGCAACAAGAAAAAATGAGAATAAAAGGGATGCAAAGGCAGTAATTCCCAGAACACTAAAAATTGAGATTGAGAATATATTTGAAAGGTTTAATGAAAAATCGGCATCATAAACTAAACTTTTGAGCAGAATAAGGATTAATTCGAAGAAGATGCAAATATGCAGGAAAAGAGTAAAAACTGTAAAATACCGGAATAATACACTTTTTTTTGTCTTAATGTTTTCAGGCCTGAATTTAAGATAGAAGACAAAGGAAAAGGATAAAAGGACAATGACATTTAGCAGCAGATCGCCAATTGAGGGAAAAAGGCCTGAGAATGCATAAGATTGCGCATTGAAGATTAAAGATGTGTAAAGAATACAGGGGATCTTAAAATAAAATAATAAAAACCTTATCAATATCAGATCAAAAGCATAGGAAATAATAAACAATAATTTATTCCTGATAAAAAAAGTGAGTTGCTGGTATAGCTGGAATAGCAATACGGTAAATGAAATAAATAAAAGAACATAAATACAAAAGATAATTAATAATTGTTGTTCGGACAAAGGGATAGTAGATGGGAATTCCAGGGAGAATAAAAATTCATCATCAGTAGAATATACATTGTAATAGGATGGATAATTAAGGATTTTTGTTTCCGGGGGAAGGCAGTAATTCTTTTGAAAGTTGTTCTGAAGAAATTCATTTTGATAAGGATAGTGGGTTTTTATAAGACAAAGTCCCTGGATAAAGAAATCTGAGCATTCCTTGCTTTTACTGAGAAACCAGCCGTTGGGCAATTCCATCAGGACAAGTGTATCATAAAAATGCAGGTCAGGCGCACTTAATGGAACGGAATTGTCAGACCAATATATTAGTGAATCATGCTTGTAAATTATTATTAGGATCCCTGATTGTTCGTAAAGATCTGAAGAAAAAGTTAAAAAAAGCTTTTCAGGGTTAGCGATTGAATCAGAAAGAAGAACCTGAACATCATCAAGGGTTTTGTTCAAATAGTTTTCATTTGTTCTGAAAGCAGATGAGAATTGAAAAAAAGCTTTGGAAGGGCGGGAGGAGTTTTTAAAATATGTTGAAACAGAAATCAGCAAAATAAGGAATACGATAAAAAAAGTCAGGGACAAATAAATTTTTCTGCGTTTATGTTGTTTGTCGTGCATCTATATTAAATTAAGCTACCGGATCAATAATTTTGCCAAACATAGTAATTTTTATACCAGGGAATGGAGATTATTGATCAGAGGTAATAAATATTAGTTATTTCCAAAATTAAACACATAGATCAAACTTGAATAATTTTTATTGTTAATTCGGGCAGAAAAGTTTGATAAAATTCCATGAAAGAATCCTGACAGGTAATTTGTTTGTCCTGTTTTATTTTTTTCACTTAATAAGCTGATATAATATGAATCGAATCTCATTGGTATTATTTTTTCAAGAAAAAAATGATGATTCTTCATAAGTTTGATGATTGTTTCTGTTGTAAAATGATAAAGATGCCTGGGCACATCATATGCTGCCCAGAATGATTTATAATGACTTGCATCCCATGATCCGCTGTTTGGAACTGCAACAATGAGCGTGCCATTTTCTTTTAGAAGATTACTGATCATGGAAATAAAATCATTAAGATTAGAGATATGTTCCAGAACGTGCCACATTGTTATGACATTAAAGAATGATGGCTGGAGTTGAGGTAATTCGGGGAAGTCAATAACATTAAGGTTGTAATTATTAATTGCAAAATCCCTGGCATTTTTATCAGGTTCCAGGCCATATGCTTGCCAGCCCTTTGTTTTAAAGTAACTCAATAGTTCACCGGTACCGCAGCCAATATCCAATAAAGTAGTACTACTGGCATATTTCTTTACGATGGAAAATTTTTTCCTGATAGTATAATTTCGAACAAGGTGATACAACCGGTTGGTAAAACCTTTGCGTATGTTTGAATGAGATATATAGTTTTGAGATTTATAAAAATTCTGAAGTTGGTCATCAGGGGGCCTGGGATTTGTAAATCTGAAATAACAATTTTCACATTCAGTAATTGTGAATTCCTTATTGCTTAACAAATGATCCTTACAAACAAGGAATGTAGCAAATTGAATAGAATTACAAAGCGGACAATGAGTAATTTGTTGCATAGAATGATGTTTCACGTGAAACAATCTGTTTATTTATCTCCCCAAATATACGATCAATACGGAAATATCAGCAGGAGAAACACCACTTATTCTGGAAGCCTGACCAAGAGTACGAGGTTTAATCCTTGTAAGCTTCTCCCTTGCTTCAAAGGATAACGATTGAAGTTTGTGATAATCAAAACCTTCACGTAATTCAATATCATCCAGTTTACCAAGTTTTGAAGCCATTTCCTTTTCCTTGGAAATGTATCCTTCGTATTTGATAATGATTTCAGCTTCATTAATGGTAACTTGATCCGGATTATTTATTGAAGAAAGGTAATTGCGGAGGCTTTCAATATTATCGGTAAGGTTAACAAATAAGATCTCAGGCCTGAGCAATAAGGAATCAATTTTCACCTTTTGTTTGATGGGATTGGTATTTACAGAAACAAGGAAAGAATTGATCTCTTCAGGTGTAACACTGGTCTTTTTGCAAAAATTTACAATTTTGTCGATCATGGACTGTTTCTCAGAAACACGGTCCATTCGTTCTCTGGAAGCAAGGCCGGCTTCAAAACCCTTAGGAGTAAGCCTTAAATCTGCGTTATCCTGCCTCAGCAGAATTCTGTATTCTGCCCGGGAAGTAAACATTCTATATGGTTCATCAACTCCTTTGGTGATGAGGTCATCAATCAAAACACCAATGTAAGCATCAGTTCTGCCGAGAATAAATTCCGGCTGATCATTAAGTTTTTTATGTGCATTGATACCAGCAATAATGCCCTGCGCACCCGCTTCCTCATAACCGGTTGTACCATTGATCTGGCCGGCAAAATAAAGATTTTTTACCAGTTTGGTTTCCAGAGTATATTTAAGTTGAACCGGAGGGAAGTAATCGTACTCGATGGCATATCCGGGGCGAAAGATCATAGCTTTTTCAAAACCGGGTATTTTTCTTAGTGCTTTGAGTTGTATATGATCGGGTAGTGAAGAAGCAAAACCATTGATGTAATATTCTACTGTATCCCATCCTTCAGGTTCAACAAAAAGCTGATGGGAGTCTTTAGATGAAAACCGTTCAATTTTATCTTCAATAGAGGGGCAATACCTTGGCCCAATCCCGGAAATTCTTCCGGCGAACATCGGAGATTTGTCAAAGCCTGTTCTGAGAATGTCATGGACACTGGTATTTGTAAATGCAAGGTAGCAACTACGCTGTCTGGTCAGTGAAGGGGTATTGGTGAACGAAAATTTGCCCGGATTTTCGTCTCCTTTTTGTTCCTGAAGTTTTGAGAAGTTTATGGTCCTTCCGTCAACCCGGACAGGAGTCCCGGTTTTCATACGGAGTGCTTCAAACCCTAATGCAACTAGCTTTTTTGTTATCCCTATTGAAGATTCCTCTCCAATTCTTCCTCCTGAAAATTTCTTTTCGCCAATATGAATAATTCCATTAAGGAAAGTGCCGTTGGTTAGGATAACGGCCCTGGAAAAAATCTTATGCCCCATTGAGGTTTCAACTCCAAGAATTTTATCACCGTCAGTCATAATTGATATGGCTGTATCCTGGAAAAAATGGAGATTATGAATGTTTTCAAGCTGATTTCTCCATTCCATGGAAAAAAGCATACGATCATTCTGTGAACGTGGGCTCCACATGGCTGGCCCTTTTGACTTGTTCAGCATCCTGAACTGGATCATTGTTTTATCGGTTACGATAGCTGAGTAACCGCCAAGTGCATCTATTTCACGAATAATCTGGCCTTTGGCTATACCACCCATGGCAGGATTACATGACATATGTGCCATATTCATCATGTTCATGGTGAGCAGAAGGACTGAAGAACCCAGGTTGGCAGCTGCCGCAGCTGCCTCACAACCGGCATGACCAGCACCTACAACTATTATGTCGTATTTTTTGAACATTAAAATGATGTTTCACATGGAACAACGCGGGAAAATCCGAATTTTATCCGGCCAGCAAAGATAAGTAATAATTTTCTTTCTTTGACATGGTATCCTTCTCTTCAGGGCTTTTATCATCGTAACCGGCAAGATGAAGAATGCCGTGGATCAATAGGCGGTGCAATTCATCCGGAAAACTAACTTTAAATAACCTAGCATTTTCCCTTGCCCGTTCAATACTGATATAAATATCTCCGTAAATATTATGGTCTTCCTCTGAAAAATCAAAAGTAATGATATCAGTTAAAGTATCGTGATGCAGGTAATATTTATTGATGGGGAGAAGGAATTTATCATCACAGAAGATGATATTTATCAAACCGGGGATTTTCTCTTCGTTAGCTATGGCAGAAAAGATCCAGCTACGAAGTTTCCTCTTACCTTTAAGAGTAAAAGGTATATTTTCGGAAAAGAAGTTGATAACAGGCTTAGGATATTCCATGAAGCGCTGAAGGTCAGTAACATAATTTTGACTTACTTAGACTTTTTGCTTTTCTTTCTTGAAATATTGAGTGAAAAGCTGAAGCCTCTTTTTCATGGTCTTTTGGCCAATGCCTTCAATTTCAAATACCAATTCTAGCGAACGACCATTGTCAAGAAACTTGACATTATCTGTGAGTGATCTGATCAGGAATAAACCTCGGCCTTTTTCAGAATCAGCATCATTTTCAACATCAACCGGATTGGGAACTTTCTCGGGATCAAACCCATTCCCCTCATCAGTAACCGAAAAAGACAAGCCTTTATAGCCTATGTCAAAAATAATAGTGACCTTTTTATCGGGATCATTATGGTTACCATGAACTACAGCATTATTGAAGGCTTCGGTTAAGGCAATAAGGATATTTCCGAAGTAAGTGTTGTTGAGATTATAATTATCACAAATTTCTTCAACGAACCTTTCAACGATCGTTACGTTACTAAGATTTGAGTTTACAGTTAATTTTTCCATTTATTATAATGAGAAATTTATTCGATAAAATTATAAAAATATTCGGTAACTTTATTTTTGTAAAATAACCTAAGTTGAGGTGGTACAGTTTTTAACAATTCAGCCTCATACATTCTTAATCTCTTATACTCTATAAATTCATTAGGGTTACTATATTTTTGATTTTTTGCATCGATTGATTCCCTCCTTTCTTCTTTTTTTCTTTCCTTTTCAGCTTTATCATGTTTTAAAAGACGTGTAAAAATATCTTGCTGACGTTTTAATGTTTCATTAGTGAGCATTTTATTGACCAGGTCTTCTTCTGACTTTTCCATGTCATCCATTAGTTTGTTGATTCCTGCATCACCGGCAACACCTCCTTCTTTGATCTGATCCAGGTATTCCTGCAATTGCCGGCGTATTGCCTCCTGCTGTGCAGCAAGGCGTGCAAGTTGTTCACTCATCGATTGACCGCCCATGGGTGAATGACCTTTGTCCTTGCCTTCCATTCCGTTTTTCAGTTGTTCAATGCTTTTATTCAATTGCTTCTGAAGGTCACTCATGGAATTTTTTCCGGACTTTCCCTTGCCTGGTTTTGGGGATCCGCTGCTTTGACAACTTGATGAGCTGCACATTGACAAATTTTGCTCCATCTGCCGTAATGCTTCGGAAAGCAATAATGCCAGGTTATTGATGGAAGTCATAACATATTGCTGTTTAGTAGAGGCATTACCTTTGCGATGGTTATGCATAAACTTGAGGGTTTCTTCTACATTCCTGTTGATTAATTCAATCTCACGGTTAACAAAAGATTGAATAGATATTTGCCTCTTGCTTAAGGCATATAATGAATCCTCAACCATTTGAAGATCATCATTGATCTTGCTCTGATCCTGTATTAATTGAATGTACCTGGGATCGCTGACGTTAGTCCGGATGAGGTCTTTCATAAGATCCTCCTGGTCGAAAGAAAGCTGAACGAGATTTTCCAGGATTTCCCTGAGTGCATGGATATCCTCCATAAGGGATTGCTGGGTCATGAACTGTTGCATGCTTATTAAAAAGTCTGAAAGTTGCTGCATCTGTTCGGATGCATTTTTTTGTGATTTGGATGCATTGCGACGCTGGTTGTTTTGCAGTGAATTCAAACTGTTCTCCATATCTTGCTGTATTTCCTGTTCTGAATTGTCAGTGTTGATCAGATCATTGGGTTCTTCAAGTTCCTTGTTCTTTTGTTCCAGGTCATCAAGATCATCCCTGATCTCCTGGAATTTCTCATTTAATTCCTGTTGCTGGTTTTCCAGGTCATCAAGATCATTCTTACGATCTTTAGTATTATGGGATAATTTATCCTGCTCTGCGGAAAGTTTATTTAGTTTATAAATGGTTTCGGTAAGTTTCTTGTCAAATTCCAGTTGCTTGAATAATTCAAGGGTTCTGTCAAGCTCTTTGGAAATCTCTTCTGTGCCCATCTTAATTTTTTCGAGCATCTCATTTACTTTATCCTTGTCAATTTCATTAAGCAGTTTATGTAACTCTTCGAAAAGTTCTTTTATCTCATCGGTCATAAGCTCATCGAAAAGTTCTTCAAGCTGTTTTTGCTTTTCAAGGATATCCTGGTTGATTTCCTTGTATTGTTGTTCTTTTAAGGATTTTTGAATGTTCTCTTGCTTGATATTGTCTATTTTATTCTGCAGGTTCATTTGCTGATCGAGCATGTCCTGTAATTGTTGCTTGTCTTCCCAACTAAGGTTTTCCTTGTTGACAAGTTTTTTTTGAATCTTATCGATTTGTTTTTGCAGTAAATTAATATCCTTTAAACTTTGCTCAAGATCATCCTTGATCCGATCACTGGATTTATCGGTTTCCTTTTCGATCTCTTCAAGGGTAGGTGCCCTGAAAAACATCTTTTGAGACCTGGTTTTTTTGCTGCCGTTGACGCCATCATTATCCCAGACCTCAAAATAGTATTCGAGTTTATCACCAGGTCCGGTATTGAGTTCATTAAGGTTAAAATGATGGAAAAACTGTTGCTGGTTAACCTGTGAACTAATAGGGATCTGCTCTGAAATTATCCTGTCTTTGATCCTTGCCGAATCAAAATTATTCAGAAATATGTAATTAAATGTTAAACGGTCAAAGCCATAGTCGTCTTTTATCAAACCCCTGAAGTATAGATTTATAGACAGCAGGGAGTCTTTGAATTCTTCGACGATTATGGATGGGTAAATATCAGGAAAAACAGTTATGGAATAAATGAGGCTATCAGGATTTTTTAAGTAGGAATTGAAGATTGAAACCGAATAATTTTGCGATTCGAAAAACTTGTCGCTATATGTAAAAGTATTGGAATTTTGCCCTGAGATCACTTTTGATTTTTTGTTGAAATGCAGGTGAATGCCCGTGGCATCCCTGGTATAAAACTTCCAGGCAAGAACTGTACCTTCAGGAATAACAATATCTCCAGCGTTGTTTAAGGTTTCGTCATGCTTGCCCGTGTATTCCGGGTGATCAATTATCACTTCGAAATTCAGGATGATGGGTTTGGGTATGACCTTCAGGGTATAACCGGTTGATGTGTATTCGTCCGTTACAAGCTTGAAGTCAATATCCTTCTGAACATTGATGAATGTATAGTCGAATTCTACCGAACTTTCTCTGGAAAGCCTGAACTTCCCATTGTTATATTCTATATAAATACTGGAAGGGGTTTCATCTCCGAGAACCTTAACTTCCAGCCTGAAATCCTCTTGCTGAACTGCTTCAAGCGGATGATTCATTATAACAAGCTCATATGGCCTGCCCTTTTCAAAATATTCATTATAATGGATGATCCTGTAAGAAGGTTCGGTAATCAGTTTTGGTGAGACCAGCATAATGAGAATAAGAATAAGAACAGGGGGAAAGGCATATTTGAGGTATTTCTTATTACCTCTGAAATCGATAGCCTTTGCGAATGGTATGGGATTTAACTGCCTGGTTCTTTGTTCAATGCTGGCTTCGATCAATGCCAAACTCGCAATGTCATTATCAGAGTATTTCAGCTGAATTGTGTTTAAAAGCTTATCGCTGACTTCCGGAAAATGCTTTCCAATAATCTCTGCTGCCTGTTCTCTGGAAATGGTTTTACCTGCCTTTAATATTTTTAAGATGGTGGAGATAATGAATTTCCATAGTATTAAAGTATTGCTGACAAGATAAATATAAAATAAGATAGTTCTGGAAACAGGATTGAAATAAGCAAAATATTCGAGCAGGGTTACCAGCAAATAAAACAAAACAAATAATGCAACACAATAAATTCCACCTCTAATAAGCTGATTTTTATAGTATTTACGTATGAAGTGATCAAGTTTTCGAATTAATATGTTGAAACTGTCTGACATACTTAAAACAAATATTTTAAAGCGTTAAATGCACTGGAGTTATAAAACGAATTTTAAAAATGATTATTTTTGCTCTTGTTGACAAAGGTAATATATGAATATTGATTTTAAAACTTAATTGAGTGTATTTTAAAAACAGTGAACAATGAAAAAAGCTTTCACCTTTCTGATATTCGGTTTTCTTGCAGTTAATGTTTTCTCCCAGTGGGCTCACGAAATGCTTCCGCAGCATTATTGCAGTCAAGCAAAGATACAAAGCCAAAAAGATTATGTATTTAAGCCTGCCGACCAGACAGATCTGCTGTTTGATTATGATGTTAAATTTTATTTCCTGGATATTTCTGTTGAACGGAACTCAATTTACGTTTCGGGGAATGTTACAATCAATGCTGTTGTGATCTCAGTTACATTAGACACATTTGCCGTTGAGCTTGTGCCTGAACTTACGGTTGATTCGGTTGTAATCAATGGCCAGCTGCTTGCCCATTCACATAATGATGACGAGATTTATATTCCGCTGCCATCGCCCTTAAGCCAGGGAGATGATATTACAGCTCAGGTCTTTTATCACGGAACACCTCCTACAGGAGGATTCTTTTATGGTATCCATACTGCTCATTCTTCTGCATGGGACAAAGATGTTACATGGACATTATCCGAACCTTTTGCTGCGAAGGAATGGTGGCCGACCAAACAGGTGCTGGAAGACAAAGCAGACTCGGTTTGGGTGTTTATAACAACAGATCAGAGCAATAAGGCAGGATCACAAGGCTTATTAAAAGCAGTTACCCCGATGGGAAACAACAAGATGCGGTATGAATGGAAATCAGGATACACGATCGATTATTACCTGATTTCCGTTGCTGTATCTGAATACCAGGAATATAATATTTATGCAAAGCCGGCAGCATTAGGTGGTGATTCCATTCTTATCCAGAATTATATTTACGACAGCCCCGGATGCCTGGCTTATTACCAGGATGGGATAGATAATACGATCGAATTCATTGAGTTGTTCTCCGATCTTTACGGGCTTTATCCCTTCTACGAAGAAAAATACGGACATTGCCTTGCCCAAATGGGAGGAATGGAACACCAGACAATGACAACCATCGGAAGTTTTAATTTTGGACTAGTATCTCATGAGTTAGGTCATATGTGGTTTGGTGATAATGTAACCTGCGCTACATGGAGTGATATCTGGATCAATGAAGGATTTGCTACGTATTCCGATTATCTGGCACATGAAAAAATTGCAGGTCCTCCATGGCCAGCTATCTGGTTGGAAAATGTCCATAGTAATGTTATGTCACAACCAGGAGGAAGTGTTTACATACCGCCAAGCCAGGCTACTAATATCTGGAGAATTTTCGATAGCAGATTATCATACAATAAAGGAGCGTCGATAATTCATATGATCCGTTTTGAATTGCAGGATGACAGTGTTTTCTTTAAGGTCTTGCAGGACTTCCAGGTACAGTTCAGGGACAGTGTTGCAACAGGGCTGGATTTCAAAGGAGTGCTGGAAGATGTTAGTGGTATGGATTTCACGGATTTCTTTGAACAGTGGTATTTTGGTGAGGGTTATCCGATTTATGAAATAGTATGGAATCAGGATAATGGTTATTTCAATATGAATGTAACCCAGACAACCTCATTCACAGTAACAACCCTATTTAAAATGCTCATGCCCTATAAGCTTAACTTTGATGATGGATCGAGTATTACATTGTTGCTTTATCAGACAGATAATTTCAACCAATTTTCAGTGCCAATAAGCAAGACAATTGACAGCATAGAAGTAGACCCGGATTTATGGGTGCTGGATAAGGTAACTAGTATCATAATAGGGATTGAAGAGATTGAAAACCCTGTTCATTTCACATTTGGTCCTAATCCCATAAGAGATAACCTGAATATCTTCCTTTCACATGAACTAAATCGTGAGGTTCAGGTAATTATTACCGACCTTTCGGGAAGGGAAATCTTCAGGTCCTCTGTCCCCGACAGGAAGATCAATCTGAATGTAAGTGGCATGAGTAAAGGTGTTTATTTCATTCGCATTTATGACGGAGTGAATACACTAACGAAAAAATTCATAAAGATTTGATGCTTATTGTTATAGGGTGAGTGGTTCTGGATCACAGATCCAGTATCCAGTATCTTTCCTATCTTTGCCAATAAATGCTGAACAAAATGAAAGACAAGCAAGTCAGGGTGAGGTTTGCGCCCAGTCCGACGGGCCCTTTGCACATTGGAGGGATTAGAACAGCGCTGTATAATTATCTTTTCGCAAGAAAGAATAAAGGAGTAATGGTGTTGAGGATTGAAGACACTGACCAGAACAGGTCTATGCCGGGAACTGAAGAGTATATCATGAAATCCCTTGAATGGTGCGGTATCAGGTTTGATGAAGGAGTAAGGGAAGGAGGGCCGTACGGGCCATACCGGCAATCGGAACGAAAAAGCCTATACGAACAATATGCAATGAAACTAATAGAGAAAGGACATGCTTATTATGCTTTTGATACGGCTGAAGAACTTGAGCAGATGAGAAAAAGGCAGGAAGCCGGAGGATTTAAACTAACGGGATATAATCAGCAGTCAAGGCTTGAAATGAAAAATTCACTTACTCTCGATAAAGAAGATGTTCAGCAAAGGATTAATAATTGCGAGAAATATGTTATCCGAATCAGGATACCTGAAAACGAGGAAATAAAAGTGTTTGATGAAGTAAGAAATTGGGTGAACGTTGATTCTTCAACGATGGATGATAAGGTATTGTTTAAATCGGACGGAATGCCCACTTATCACCTTGCCAATGTGGTGGATGATCACATGATGAAAATAACCAATGTGATCAGGGGAGAGGAATGGCTGCCTTCGTTGCCCCTGCATGCTTTGCTTTATAAATACCTTGGATGGGAAAACGAAATGCCGGATTTTGCTCACTTACCCCTGTTGTTAAAACCTGATGGTAAAGGGAAATTGAGCAAGCGGGATGGTGACCGTCTAGGTTTTCCTGTATTTCCCCTGCAATGGAAAGATCCAAAAACCGGAGAGATCTATTCAGGATACCGTGAATCCGGCTATTTCCCGGAAGCATTTGTCAATATCCTTGTTTTCCTGGGATGGAACCCGGGTACTGAGCAGGAATTGTTTACCATGGAAGAACTTATTGATGCATTCACACTGGAAAGGGTTGGGAAATCCGGATCCCGGTTCGATCCCGAAAAAGCCAAATGGTTTAATCATCAGTACCTGATAGGAAAGTCAAATGCCGAACTGGCAACGCAATACGAAAAGATACTGAAAAAGAAAAAAATAGAAATATCAGTTGCTTATGTGGAAAAGGTTGTGGGATTGATAAAGGAACGGGCAAATTTTGTAAGTGATTTTTGGGAACAGTCGAAATTCTTTTTCATTGCTCCGGAAGATTATGAAGAAAAGCTGGTTAAGAAAAAATGGAAAGAAAATACGCCTGATATACTAAGAGATATCAGTGCTATGTTAATGGACATCAGTGATTTTTCAAGAGATAGTATTGAAAAGACAGTAAAAGATTACATTGAGGAAAAAGAGCTGGGTATGGGCCAGGTGATGATCGCTTTACGCTTGTGTCTTGTCGGCAGCGGCATGGGCCCGGACCTGTTTGCGATCATGGAATTGCTTGGTAAGAAAGAAGTGATACAAAGGGTGCAGAGGGGGATTGAGAATATTGGAGGTTAGCTTGATAAATTCATAAATTAATAAAAAAGACAAAAGACAAAAGGAAAAAGACAAAAGATTCGGTTTGAGCCACTTTTATCTTTATACTTTTGTCTTTTATCTTCTGCATGAATAATGCAGTTTAGTATTTAATTAAAAATCATAACTAATGTCTACGATTTCAATCGAGGGCATGGAATTCTACGCCTATCATGGCTGTTTTTATGAAGAACAGATCATTGGAACGAAGTTTTTGGTTGATTTATACCTTGAAACTGACACCAGCGAGGCGGAAAAATCAGACAAATTGAAACAAACAGTGAACTATCAGGATGTTTATTTGTTAGTGAAGAATGAGATGGAAAAAAAATCCAATTTACTTGAGAATGTTGCACGGAGGATATTAAATTCTATTGGAAAAAGGTATCCTCAAATAATGTTTCTGCGTATAAAACTATCAAAAATGAATCCTCCTATCGGGGGTAAAGTAGAAAGAGTAAGCCTGACATTAGAAAAGTAAAGATGGAAAAACTATACAAAATAAAAAGTATTACATGTCCTTATTGCGGCAAAGAATACAAATGCCTCAGCATGCAGGGTTGCTGCTGTGAAGAGGGACATCATTCACAGGGAATCCCAGGAGGGGATAAAAATTTCCATAAGCCATGCCCATGTACGGATTGCTTACGGGTGATCGCGGAGCATACCAAGTGAGGCTTAACATCAAGCCAACTATACAACATAATAAAATAACAGACGAATTGAAATATTTTCTATATTTGCATTTGTAATTATGGTCACGTGGCCGAGTGGCTAGGCAGTGGTCTGCAAAACCATGTACAGCGGTTCGACTCCGCTCGTGACCTCAAAAAGAGATGTCATCTCAAGGAGATGACATCTCTTTTTTATTTATTAATATTTAAATAAATCCATGCTGAGATACCTATCCCCTCTGTCTGGTAAAACCGTAACAATTTTGTTAAACATCTTGGCTAATTTTAATGCAGCAAGAATGTTTGCCCCGGAACTAATTCCAACCAGTAAACCATATTTACTTGAAAGTTTTCTTGCCATATTAACTGCTTCGACACTTCCTACAATGATAGTTCTATCGACTTTTCTTTTATCTATTAACTGGGGTATGAAACCATCGCCAATTCCTTGAATACTATGCTCGCTGATCTTGATATTGCTGCCCCCGAACATAACAGCAGCTTCTTCTGGTTCTATTGCAATTACTTTTAAATTTGGATTGGCCTCTTTCATGACATTTGAAATACCCATTAATGTACCGCCTGTACCAACCCCTGCTACAACTGCGTCTACTGGTCCGATTTCTTTAAGGATTTCTCTACCGGTTTTTTCTTGAGCTTTGATATTATTAGGATTGCTAAACTGCCTTGCCATAAATGTTCGGGGTTCTTTTGCCATATCTTCTGCTTTTTCTATAGCTTCTTTTAGGCTCCCGCTTTTTGAGGTTAATATAAGTTCAGCTCCAAATGCCCTCATCATTTGTTTTCTTTCTTCACTCATATTTTGAGGCATAACTATGATCATCTTATAACCTTTGGCAGCAGCAATCATGGATAAAGATATTCCTGTATTTCCACTACTTGCTTCAATTATTGTATAGCCTTTTTTTAATTTTTCTTCTCTTTCTGCAGCTTCGATTATTTCTAAAGCAACCCTGTCTTTTATGCTGCCACTTGGATTAATACATTCTAATTTAGCATAAACATTATCTATTTTGATAAGAGGGGTATTTCCTATGTTATCCAATATACCAAAGTTGTTTTTCATATTTATTATTAAATTGATAATTAATACTTAAGGTATTTGTTTTAGGGACTTATTTTTATTTTACTTATCGTAAGAGAATATACAATTACTACTATAATGAAGTAAAAGTAAATATTTATTTCTGTTCTTAACAATAGATTGGGATTGTTAATACAAGAAAGTTTTTATTGGGATAGATCATAAGCAAATGGTCTCCTGATAAATAATAAATGAACAATTACCAGATCACAAGTTTTTGTGTGATAAGAACATCCGCACATTTCAGTTGAACGAGATATAAGCCTTGTTTCAGATTGTTGAGGTTAAGACTTTTACTAAGCTTACCATCGTATGTTATGAATTCTTTCTGATACAGTTCACTTCCTGTAAGGTCGATAATGCTTACCTGAAGTTTAAGACAGTTAAGGCCGGTCACGATTAGTTCAAACTCACCTTTATTGGGATTGGGATGGATTTGAAAAGTTGGTTTGTCCTGGTTGCTTTCGCTGATTCCCGGACATATAACGATGGTGATGTATATTTCATCGGAAGAAGCTTCCGTACATGGATTAATCGGTTCTGCCGTGAGTGTGAGGGTAACACCACCATTTGAAATATCATTATTTCCAGGAGTGTAAGTGGCATTTAAAAGTGCCGGATCGTCAAAGTTTCCATCCCCGCTGCTGCTCCACAGAGTAGAACTATAATTTACAGCCGTTCCCGAAAGGGTAATACTTTCATTATGACAGATCGTGGCATCAGTACCTGCATTAGCTAAAGAAGGTTCCTGCACTTCTACTT
The DNA here is from genome assembly GCA_030606625.1 of Bacteroidales bacterium. Classification (GTDB taxonomy): domain Bacteria; phylum Bacteroidota; class Bacteroidia; order Bacteroidales; family B18-G4; genus JAUWGC01. The sequence goes on from JAUWGC010000001.1 coordinate 35,979, forward strand.
CCACGGAAGAATTGACAGTATTGTAGCCATCGTCAACAGTTACGGTATAAGTAGTAGTGACAAAAGGATAAACAACAGGATTCTGGAGGTTTGATGTGAAACCGGGAGGGTTCGATATCCAGCTATAGGTATAAGAACCTGAGCCTCCTGAGGGGAAAACATCGAGTTGGGAGCTGTCACCAACACAGATAAAAGAAGGTGAAGCTGTTGCCTGTGCAGCGAGCGGATTACCATCTACAGTGATCGTAACCTCGTCGCTATTCTCGCAACCAGTGATACTATCTGTGGCAGTGAGTGTAAAGATAGTTGTACTGTATAGGTTGAATGTTTCGGTGGTAATGTTGGTCGGGTTGACAACAAGGCTCTGGGGTGTCCACAGGTAGCTAAAACTTCCTGAGCCTCCGCTGACTGTTCCGCTGAGGGTAGTGGTCGTTCCATGTAGTATGATCTGGTCGTCGCCTGCATTCACAAGTTGCAGGCTGTCAATGGTCAGCACCATAAAATCCAACGAATCGATCACACAGGGTCCTATGGCGAAGGCGGTAAGAGTCAGCGTAGCCGAACCGTTTGATATATCATTGGTCCCGGGAGTATAAGTAGGATCTAGTATGGTATCATTATTATAAATGCCGTCTCCGCTTGTACTCCATAACAGTGAATCAAAATTGGATGCTGAGCCGGATAACTGGCAAATCTCGTTTGCACAAATGGTGTCATTGTTGCCGGCATTGGCGCCTGGTAATAACTGGAAATACAATATCATGCTATCTAAACTATCACCAGTACAAGGAGCAATAGAATAGGCTGTTAGGTCAAGTTGGACCGAACCATTGCTAATATCCAGAGAGCCAGGATAATAGACCGCACTAATAGAAGTTGAATCATTAAATGTTCCATCCCCGTTTGTGACCCATAATACAGAATCTGCATTTGGAGCACTGGCCTGGGTGGTAAAGGAAAGGTTCTCACATATTGAGGTATCATTACCGGCAAAAGCCACTGCGTGGATAATAACGGACAGGTTGGTTGTATCCGACACTGAGTCTGTGAGAGGAGGTATAGCATAGGCAGTAAGGATGAGATCAACGCTTCCAATTGTCAGGTCACCTGTGCCGGGAGTGTAGTTTGCATTGAGAAGTAATGGATTATCAAAGCTTCCATCTCCCTGGCTTGTCCACAGTATTGAGCTCTGGTTTGACACCGTTGGATTCATCTGCACAGGGGTGTACTCACAGGTGGAAAGGTCAACGCCTGCATAGACACTTGGCAAAGGGGACTGAAAATAGAAAGATGCGATCCTTGTTTTCCAGGGGGCAGTACCTGTCGTTTGAAGGTATTCCGTTGTATACCAAAAGGTAGCAGTGTCAACGGGATCAAGAGCCATCATGCTGTAATCACCCCATCTGCATCCGGAACCTGTTTGAGAACCGGTACCTGCCATGATCTCATCTTCAGCTAAAGTTAATTGTCCCAGGGGATCTGCCGCTAAACGACCGGTGTATCTGATGGAGGGATAGACTGATGAACTGGAAACTGAATATCCCACCGCAATATTGCCAAAAGCATCCATGGCCACACTGCCCATCCATCGATGGTCATTGTCCGGTGAGTAGGTTCCCTGCTGATAGATTTGAAATCCGTTGCCATTGTGAGAATCCCTGATTTCGTACCATCTTACTCCGGCAACCCCGCTGCCAGCATTTACTGTATGGTTTGTAACGAGGACTTCATGAGTTCCAAAGTTCCGGTATTGCAGGCGGTACATTAACCTGTCTGAAATGGCTTCCAATTTTCTGGATGTTCCGGGCTGGTTGATACACCTTTCTCTGTATGCATAGCAAATATCATAACTAAATGGAGCTGTTTGCAGGGATAACACTTCAGAGAAGGTGGAGTTGGCCGTATTAGCCCAGTCCACATCAAATTCCCATATCCTGATCTCATCATAGGGGTATCCCCAGGCATCATCGTTGAAATAAGCAAAATAATTAGGCGTGCCTGCCGGGGGTGGAGTACCGTCAAAGTCGGAAGGAAGCATGCTAAAGGGGTCACTTCCATATGGAAGGTCGAACAAAACCATAGCGGCACTGGGATTTCCAACCAGCATCAAGTCTCTTTCAAAAGCTGCAGCAGCAGCTCTGTTGTAACTCCCGAATAAGTTGAAAGAAGCATAATAACCGTCAGGCCAAACGCTTAATTTAGGATAATCATTGAATGCAGGAAACTGGTAAGCATACTGATAATAGGAGCCTGTCGGATCACCGGTCTCAGAAACAGCAATCAACTCCCAGTAGGTACCGTTGGAAGTATTAATGGCAAACTGGCTTGCCAGCCAGCGGTCAGCCAGTTCATCGTAAAGTACGATAGGATCCCCGTCGTTAGTACCTGTCCAGGGGCCAATGAATCCGTTCCAAAGTGTGCTGTTGTCAACTGGTCCATAAAGGAGTGTTCCGTTCTTGTCATAAATTGCGAATGAAAGATTGATCATTTGGAAATAATGGTTCGGACCAATATCACCCTCGGTATCGGGAGGATAAACACCATTCACATTACTGACACCATCGAAGTTCTGAGAGATGGAACGTCCGCAGTATTGTCCCATCTGATGTTGTACAACAGGATCTGGTATAGTATCCAACTGTTTACACCTTGACGATTTAACATTTTGCTCATTCCTGATCACATTATCTTTCCAGGAACGATCACGCTTACCGGGAATGATTTGCTCCATCTCTCGTAAAGGCTTTGTTTTTCTGAAATATTTAGCTTTCTGTACTACAGGATTTGTATATACAGTGTGTTGTGCAAGCAAAGGAATTACTGTCATTGACGCAACCAGTACCAGAGGTACAAATAATTTGATAGATTTCATAATGATAAAATATTATGATTCGGGTTTAATATAAATATACATGAAAAATCGAATAAAGTTACTGTTAAACAGCTTAAATTTTGATATTTATTGTATATTTTATTCTTTACCCTGTAGAATATTGAATTAATTTGTTATGTATTGAAAAATATTATATTTTAGTGGATTAAAATACAAGAAAATAGAAATAAATTCTAATTAATCATAAAATTATATTAAGTGGCAACAAATGATCTTGCAATAAAAATCAAAAAAGCTTGTCAGGCAAAGGGTATCAATATTCAGGAACTTGCGGGGAAGGCTGGAGTAAATATGTCGGCCTCAGGCTTATATGCCTCATTGGCAAATAACACAATGAAGGTATCTAATTTATTGGCTATTGCTGAAGAACTGGAGATACCGGTGACGGATTTGATGCCCCGGGGAGATAAACAAGAAGGACTTAAGATAGATGAATTAAAGGATAAGCTGAACAAATGCAATGAGAGAATAAGAATGTTAGAGGAGAAGCTGGAGGATAAAACCAGAATAATTGAATTGAGTGATGGAATCATAAAAAAGAATGAACAGGTCATTACATACCTGAATGAACAAATGAACAACCTGAAATATAAATATAAGGACCTTCAGGGAAATTTCAGGAATATTGACGGTATTATCGAAGAACCTGTATCCGCAGGAGAAGAGGAAAATACTTATGAAAAAAAATTAAAGTTGTTGAAAAAGGAAATATCAGAATTGAGAATAAAAATCAGTGATATTATAAGTCTATGAGAAATTTAATATTATTATTGCTTGCAGGAGTTTTAGTCTTGTGCCAAAACAGTGAAACTGAAACTGTTAGTTGGACTGTAGAAAAACATGCCCCGGTTGAGATCAATATTGATGATATAAAGGTTGATGGGGAGCTTGGCCCGTTTGAGATCGGAATGAGTTCTGAGATAATTTCAGATGGGGTCAATGTGGTTTCAATCACTCTTCGTTCACCGGAAACTGCTAACCCACCGGAGTTTACATTAAAATGGAGTTTTCCATCTTCAGATATTTATGCTTTCTGGAATTCAAACATCAGCACAGACAGGGTAAACTATTATTACAACAGGGTCAGTTCCCGGGCGTCAAGCCAGGCACCGGTGATCTGTTTTATGAACAACAGGGATCAGAACCGTTTAACCATAGCTGTTTCAGATGCACTTAATCGTGTTGTTACTTCGGCATACCTCCGGGAAGAGGATATCAGGTTTCATTGTTCTGTAACATTCTTCAGCGAGCCACATCATGGTATTAGTGAATATAAAGTGCAACTAAGATTTGATTCTAGGAATATTCCATTCTACGAGGCAATAAATGATGTATCAGAGTGGTGGGCTTCACAGGATCAATATGAGCCGGCACTGGTTCCGGACTATGCCAGAATGCCTGTGTATTCCACCTGGTATAGTTTTCATCAGAACCTTGATGCAGATGAATTGATAGAACAATGCAGGATGGGTAAGAAAATAGGACTGGAGGTGCTGATTGTTGATGATGGCTGGCAGACAATGGATAACCAGCGCGGGTATGCCTTTACAGGTGACTGGGAGCCGGTCCGTTTACCAGGCATGAAGGCTTTTGTTGACAGTATACATGCGTTGGATATGAAATGCTTGCTCTGGTATTCATTGCCGTTCATAGGGGAAAAATCGAAAAATTATGAAATGTTCCGCGGGAAATACCTCAGATACTGGGAAGGCCAGGGGACATGGGTGCTGGATCCGCGATATCCTGAAGTCAGGGAGCATATTATAGAGACCTATGAAAAGGCATTGCGTGAGTGGGATCTGGATGGCTTTAAACTCGACTTTCTCGGTTGGTTTTCAGCAACTGATGAAACAGTACTTGACGCTTCCCATGGAAGGGATTATGCTTCAGTGAATGAGTCAGTGGACAGGTTGATGACAGATATTATGGCAAGACTGAGAAAAATAAATCCTGACATCATGATAGAATTCCGTCAACCATATATTGGCCCCCTGATGCGGAAATATGGTAATATGTTTAGGGCTGCCGATTGCCCTAATATGGAAGTTGTGAACAGGGTAAGAACAACTGATCTGAGATTGCTAAGCGGTAATACGGCTGTGCATTCCGATATGTTCCGGTGGCATGCCGAAGATCCGGTGGAAAGTGCTGCCCTGCAAATCCTGAATATCCTTTTCAGCGTCCCGCAGCTGTCGGTAAAAATTGATTCCATACCGGATGAGCATTATCAAATGGCAAAGTTCTGGATCAATTACTGGAGAAAGAACAGGGATATTTTGCTTGACGGAAAATTTATCCCGGTTAATCCCGGAGGACTGTATCCGGTATTAATGGCAAAAGGATCAGATAAACTGATAGCAGCGGTTTATGAAGATCATTTTCTGACAATAGAGGATCATCTTGTCAGAAATATGGATATTGTAAATGCCAAAGGAACAGAAACCATTATTATTGATCTGGAAAATCCTTTTGGAAAAGTGGAAATCAAGATTTATGACTGTATGGGGAATGTTGTGAAGGAGGATTTGATAAGAATTAAAAAAGGAATACACAAATTTAATGTGCCACCTTCAGGTCTGTTGGTTATGGTGAAATGTGAAATGTGAAATGTGAAATGTGAAATGTGAAGAATAATGATCATTTTAACCTTCATCTTGGTTTTCCTTTAGTTTTTGCAGTTCTTTAACTTTAAGGGTAAGGTTTGCCTTTTCCTTTTTCAGTTTCTCAATGGTTGTTTCAAGGCTCAGGATTGTATTGAATGATAAAATGAGTTTCTTGCGTAATATATAGAACTTATCAGTTGTGGACATTTGTTTATTGATTTTAAATCAGAATCATTTATTTACTGTTTTGTCAACGGCAAACGTAAATGTAAAGCATATGACCTTCGATAATTAGATCAGGATCTGTTATATTATTGTCACAGGCAATCTTACCATATATGTGTCCGTCCCCATAATATTTCATGGCAATTGAAAACAGTGTTTCACCCCATTTTATAGTATGATAAATGATCTGTGGTTTAGGTTTTCTCTCTACAATAGTTGTTTGCAGTTGCTTTATCTGTTCTATAAATTTTTCATTTCCATTCAGCAGGTTTTGCTTTTCAGTAGTCAGTTGTTCAATCCTGAACTCTGCCTCTACTAAATTATCCGTAGTGTTTTTGGATTTATTCAGCATATAGAAGTAGGTGCCGATCCACAAACCAAGCAGGAAAGCTGCAGTAATACCTAAAATAAGATTAATGATTCTTCTTTTTTTGCAAGTCTTTTCCAAATCACTGATCAAATGAAATGCCTCCAGGTCAGAATGACAATTTGGGCATTCTTTGGTTCCTGAAGGAATATTTTTATAATGACAAACAGGACATTCCATGATTAAAACTATTGATTTTGTTTAACATATCGACAATCTTGCAATGTAATAAAAGTATCAGACAAACGCAAACCTGAAGCATTGATTGGTGGAAATCACGTAGTTCGTTACGGAGGGTATACTTAAAGCTCCAAGTACCAATTTCCAAATACCAAACAAATCTCAAATACCAAAATGAATTTGAATAACTTATAACGTATAACCAATAACATTTTACAATCGTTCATTAACAATTACTCGTATCCAATAGCAACATACCCTACCCAGTGATGTAAGTTAGAAGGTGCAGTAGTACCCATCCTGAGGTCAGCAACAGATAAAACAGGGTGATCAATGCTTGTGGCATAGCAAATACGCAGGCCGCAAGGAACGTCAAATCCCTGGAATTCCCCTAAATAATATGCTGTAAGCAATCCAAAAGGCACGGAATACCTTCCACACCAAGGCCATTTGTATATTTTATGATCTTCTTCCGAAACTGTATAGCTTGTGAACTTCCTAAGCTTATAAGGATCTATCTGACAAATAAGACAAGAATCAATAATTTCAAGTTCATGGCCAATAGCAAGGTTATAACCGGCAGTATCCGTACCATAAGGTGCATAATTATTACCTCCCCAGTCTTCATCACCATAATGAACACAATCGGTGGATATAAGAAAAGCATAATCAACACCCCAGACTGCATTATGTTTATTTGCCGTTTCCAGTATTGCCCTGGATAAAGGCACAGCGATCTCCAGCATTTTTTCAAAGCTCATATAGGGAATGAGGATAGGAACGATTTCCAGATCTCTTTGCCTGGCTTGTAAAAAGGGGAGAAGGGCTTCAAGTGAATGCTCAACAGTATGCATAGAGTCATGTACTGTATAAAAATCTTCAGGCAGTTGTTCAAGTATCTCTTCACGCCATGAAGAAACCTGAATTGGGCCATATGGACATTGCCAATTGTCAAAACTATCAAAGACAAGAACATCTTCAAGGTCGAATAACCTGGCTTTATGTGCAACACCAAACAGTATTACCGTCTTTGTTTTTACATTATCAAGTACCGCAGGATATACATAACTGGCATAGGCATAATCATCATGAGGAGAGATAGCTACTTTCCAACTGGTTTGTGATTTTATTTCCAGGGAATCCTTCAGATTGTTCAGGAAGATACCATAATCTCTTTCAATGCGATTCAATACAGAGTCCATCTGCAGGTCGAGATGAGCAAAACCAACAGTATCAACCATTGTGCGGATTTTGGTTGTTTTACCTGAACCTTGATGTTCTGTGCATGAGCTGATAAATAATAACAGTAAGCAATAAACAGGGATAATAAAAAGCGATTTTTTCATGACGGGAATAATTTTTCATCCATGAATTAATTTTTTCTTTATAATAAGATCCTGCCATCTTTCCGGCAATAATGCAAAAATCTTCAGTAAATGATTATTGTTTATATGATATGTGTATTTCGGATGTCTGGTAGTCCCGGCTTTGTATACAAGCCTGGCAACTAATGAAGGGTCTGCTTCATTGCCTCTGTATCCGGGTGCCAATTTTCTGAAAATGTCGAAATCAGTCTTATAAATTGGAATATTTTCAGGAAGCTCCATATTCTTCAATGCATCGAGGAAGCCGGTTTTAATAGCTCCGGGCCTGATCAGGATGGTTTTGACGCCTTTTAGCATAAGTTCCTGCCTGATTGAACGGTGAACTACTTCCATAGCCAGCTTGGAAACGGAATAAGGCTGAAAAACCCCCGGAATCTTATAACTTTCACTACTAATATTGATCACCCTGCCCTTTGATTTGATCAGCATGGGTAAAAAGGTTTGTATTACATTAAGAGGGCCAAAAACATTGACTTTGAAAATGCTCAAAAGCATTTCAGATTCGCACTCTGATATTGGAAAAAAGGAGATGACACCGGCATTGTTGATGACCACATCTAAAAGTCCGGTTTTGGAATTGATAATCTCAAAGGCTTCACGGCAGGAGACCGGGTTACTGACATCAAGGGTAAGTGGAAGGATATTTTGGTGGCTTTCAAAGTCCTTTAAAAATGAATAATTACAGTCTGAAGCATAAACATAATGACCATGTTTTGAGAATTCATTTGTAACGGCCCTTCCCAGGCCTTTTCCCGCACCGGTGATGAGAACATTAAGTTTCATGATTTTGAGATGAAAGGTCAAATATAACAAAAGTGAGAACGGAATGGAAAGAAATTTGTAATTCGTTATTGTTTATTAGTATTGATTTTTTTATTAACTTACAGTCACGAAAAAAATGTTTAACCTTAACTTTTCCTATCATGAAAAAAGCAATCACTTTCTTCGCGGTTCTTATTGTTTTATCAGTGCTTTCAGGATATTCCCAGACTTACATGGATCTTGAGGACAATATGGACATATCCAGTAATTCCTGGATCATTATTAATCCGGGTAACTATACAATTCCTGATGTTGGAAACGATGGTCTTATCAGGATAAATGACAAGGAGAACATAATTATAGATGGAACAAATGTGAATGTTGATGGAGTTGATTATACAGGCTATATGATTAAAATGAACAACTCCAATAATATTGTTATAAAGAATTTTGAATCGGTATGTCATTTTTATTATGCGGTTTATATAACAAATTCTGACAGTATCATTATTAACGACTGTAACTATTCGTGGAATAAAGTGGATTCAACCGGCTGGATCAGCATATGGACCAATTACCAGTCTGCCCTGGGAGGGGGCGTGATGATGTATCAGACAAACTATGCTGAGATCTACAACAATAATATGAAGTATCAGAATGACGGTGTAGCTCTTTACCATTGTGATTCCATCAATATTTGGGACAACGATTTCTCTTGGAATACATCGTTTGGTATCCGCATGTATTTTACGAATTATTGCCATATCCATTATAATAACTGTTCACATGTTAACCGGCCGTTTACCAACCCAAGTGATTGTGCTGCATTACTGGTGCTTGTTTCCAATGAAAACCTCGTGGAACACAATGACCTTTCCTATTCAGGTGACGGGGTATTTCTGGGCCAGTATCAGTATTCATACATCCCGAATAATAATATTTTCCAGTACAATGAATGTTCCTATTCCCCGCACAATGCTATAGAAGCCACTTTTGCAGATGGAAATATTTTCAGGCACAACAATTGCAATTACAGTCATTATGGTATGTGGCTTGGCTATTCGTTCAATTCCCTGGTAGACAGCAACGAAGTGATCGGGAACCAGCATTCGGGAATAGCAATTGACAGGGGATTCAATAATACCATTACCGGTAATGATATCAGTGAAAACCCGGTGGGAATAGAATTATGGGAAGGAGATAATATCCCAGGTTATGAGGATCAATATTCGCATGATTATTTCATAAGGGACAATATTATTGAAGGTAACCGCCTGGCTGTTCAGGCACAGAATACAGAGCATCTTATCGTGGAAGGGAACGAATTCCTGTACAATAATAATGGTATACTGCTTGAAGAAGAATCATTTGATGATACTATTTCTTCAAACCTGTTTTACAATACTACTTTTTATCATATTGAAAATCAGTCGACGTATGATATTTTTGCCCATAATAATACGTTTTTTTCTCCTGATGAAGATTTTATTGAATGTAATATTTACGATAAAACGGATGATCCGGCAAAGGGCGAGGTGATATGGCAGCCATTCAGTTATGGAAATACTCCCGTAATAAAGGATGAACTGGTTGATGACATGGCAGAAGAACCTGCCTTGTGGTATGCCTATACTGAAATTTGCTGGTGGCATGATTCCAGCTTAGCTACGAATGTACAATGGGACTACTCTGATAAGATCGTTGGTGAAGCATCTGTATTTTGTGAAACCGGTAATGGCTGGGACATTGGGCTACATTATTGGCCAACAGGAGATACATTAATATCCTGGTCAATTAAAGAAGAAGACACACTGAAATTTTGGTTAAAAACGACTAATAATACAGTTTATGGATTCCAATTTCACCAAATCCGGGTTGGCAACAACTGCGGAGGGTATTTCAAATATACGGGTCCATCCTCTGTTCTTAACAATGCAATAGGTAACTGGATTCAGGTGAATGTTCCGCTGGCCGGAGGTGGTGTACCATCTTATTCCCGTACACAATATGGAAATGTATCATTTGATGATATTAGTTTTGTTTCCATCCACGCTGATACCTGGGATGTAGGATTCGAGATCTGGGTAGATGGTATTCATTTCACCTCTGTATCCACAGATATTGAGGAATATGCTGAAAAAGGGCTTATTTATATCACCAATTACCCCAATCCTTTTACTGAATATACTACCATTTCTTATTATCTGCCGGCTAATGACCATGTTCGGTTAACAGTTTATGATATTTCCGGCAGAAAAGTCAGAACCCTGAAAGATGAACAGACTTCCCCCGGATACCATGAGATCAGATTGATGAGCAGGGATCTGCCAAAAGGGATCTATTTTTACAGCATTCAAACCAGTAAGCAGATTATTACAAATAAGATGGCGGTGATTAGTGACGAGTGACCAGTGACCAGTGACGAGTGATCAGTAGGGAGAGATTTACGATACACGATATACGATATACAATTTGATTTTAGATTTGCTACTTATGACTCACGAAAAAGCGGAAAATAGCTAACGGCAAATGATAGAAATGACATTAATGTATAGCTTACGTTTGAAAATGCACTTAATTTTGTTAAATGCTAGCCGGTGGGGGGAGTGCACGAATGGTGTGGCACTTTCGGGGATTGTGTGGTGGGAAGTCTGACCGTGGGGAGAAAGGGCTTCATTCGTGCTGCCTTTTTCTTTGGTTCGTTTCTTTTGGGCAAACAAAAGAAATGAACAAGCATATAATACGGCGGGCATCGCAAGGCGAATAACAAAGATCCTTTGATTTACGATACACGATATACGATTTGATTTTAGATTTGTCACTTACGACTCACAATTATTCATCAACGATTGATATATTTTGGAATACCTTTGAATTATCAACAACTGTATTTCCAGCAAATGGTATATTTAATGCTTTTCAACAGATTACGTGGCTTTTCCATATCGCAGATCAATTGCTCCCTTTTAAGGTTTTCCGGAGGAAACAAAACAATATTTTGCTTTTGAAGGTTTTCAAAATGATCAAGGCAAACAAATACCCTGCTGCTGATGATCATCATTTGTAAAAGAAAACGGTAAATGTTCTTTGTTGGGTAATCCAGCTCTTTAAATAATGAAATGGTCAAGTTGGTCAGGTCAAGATATTCCTGTTTCATGGCAGAAATATCCTTTAAAGCAATAGGTAAGGTAATAATATTTTTTTCCAGGTCTTCATAGATGTCAAACAAGTCATTAGCAAGTTGAATAAGTGCGCCAAGATGATAAATGGCTTTTTTTTCGTTATCTTTCATTGGGTTATTCAGTATGCTTCTGCATAACAGAAGGGAATAACCGCCTTTTTCGAAAGTTATTTTCCTGAGTTCAGAAACCGAAATAGATGAATTGGTCTGATGTGTACTTTCCAGTTGAGCTGTCTTTACCAGATCAAAATAGTGATTAAAATCTTCTTTGTTACTGAGTTGTTTGTATAATTTATCGAAAAATACCTTGAAAAGGATCTGAATATCAGTGGATGTTTTGCCATCGAGGGCATTCAGATATTCTATTACTTCATTGTAGGACAGATTCAGTTCGTCAAAGATAGCATCAAATACAGGTGTGGTACCACCGAAAAACATGCCTGCCAGATCCTCATTTTGCGAAGTTTTATAACCTCTCAAAGTAGAAAACCATTCATTGGTGATCCTCAGCCCGGTAGTATAATATTTGATTTTTTTAAAATATATCTCATCAGGTTTGAGATTATAACTTGCAAGAATAGTATTAGCTTCTTTCCAGATGCTTCTGGCATCTTTACTCCCCAGAAATAATATTTTATAGCTCAGGCGAAGAAAAAGGGGAATGAAATGATATGTATTTTTTAAAGTGTTTATTTTCACGATGTTTTATTTATTCTTTTGGTTGGTTAAAGTTAAAAATTTTTGTTAAAAAACTTGACAATGCTTAAACAAAGTTCTATATTTGTAAAGTTCAAAATATATGAAGTATATAAAGAGCTGATAATCAATAAAAATGGTAACTGTTCACAGAACATTGAAATTGGAAATTAGAAATTCAGGAGATTGCCAAATTTCAAATTTCTAATTTCCACATCTGGATTTGATAAAATGTAATCAACTAAAAATGTAATAAAACAAAAACATAAATATATGACTAACAACACTTCAATGAAACAACAAATAAACTGGAATTTCTGGATACCGGCAATTATGTTTTTTTTGTTGCTGATAATAGAAGACCAGGCTTTTGGTACTTATTATTCATCATGGCTATATGGTTTAGTTTTGATAATGGTTGGAATACTTTATTCTGTACGCTATAAACTCTATCAACCGGCTCTGGTTATTTGCCTTATTGGATTAACAGTCTGGCATTATTTTTTGGCTACACATTTTGAAACCAATATTTACATGCTCCAATTATTGGGAATTAACATTTCAATCAGCCCTGAAGATAATCCTTTTTCCATGTTTACATGGATAATTAATGTTATTGTTTTATCTATATTAATGGCTGTAACTTATCCTGTTTTGGATAAAGCATTCAAATTGGAAAAATACGCAAGGAGGATATTTAAAACCGCAGCCCGGACTGTTTATAGTGCCACAAATGGATTTACATCCCGGCCATATTCTGCCGGACATGCAGAATTTACAAGAGAACAAATAATTGGTTTCACGCATTATTTATCAGGGAAAATAATTGTTTTTCCTGTTTACAGAGAAAACGGTATTTATCTTACATTTTCAATGCGAAGGAGTCCTCTGTCGATTCATGATCCTTCAGAAATAAGCTATGTAAATTTTGATTATGAAGGGAAAATTACTGTTCACATTTCAGCTAAGGATTATAATAGGTATAAAGAAGAACTCAGCTTTGATCAATTATGTGAATCAATGAGTGATGTTTTTAAGCGTTTTCTAAATTATTACATAAATAACCAGGAAAGTAGAATAAATCTTGAGTTGAAAAATTAGTAACTAACAAGTACTTAAAGTGCCTAGAGTTTGGAGTGCCTGGAGTTAATAACTTTAGGCATTTTAGGCACTTTAAACTCAAGGCACTTATAATAAAAAGGAGGTATATTATGAAATATAAAGTACATCGTTTTGAAATCAATATGGCCCATGATCAGGGCAGGTTAGAGCAATTTTTAAACAATTTGAAAGGGGAAGTCGTCTCAATAATCCCAAACATTGCAAATACATCCATATTTCAAATTTATGGGGTTACGCGTAAAATCAACTTTTTGCTTATAATTGAAAAATCATAAAATCATGAAAACAAAAATTTTAATTACAACACTAGTTTTAATTCTTGTTCAGTTAATTGTAACTTCTGAGTATGCGAGTGCTCAGAAATACATTGTACTTAATACTTTTAATGTAAATATCAGAACCGGACCAAGTACCGATCATTTTATTGTTTGCACGGCAGGTAAAGGTGAAATATTTAAATTGGTAAATGAAGAAAATGATTGGCTGGAAATTGAAATGTATTCTGGAGATAATCGCTATGTACAACGTGACCTTGTTTATTTTCTGGAAACATTTGTCTCCGGTCACAGGATGACTTTACCGGAATCGGAAGAAAAATCAAAAAAGATATTTTTAGACTTGAAATGGGCGCAAACTATTGCTAAAAAAGAAGCCGAAGAAATTATCCCGGCAAATGTTGACAAAGCAAGGAATGAGAATTTCAGGAAAATAATGCAAGACAAAAACATCCACACCATTTTCGAAATTCATGGTTTACAATCAGCACTTTATCCCGAACTAATGGCTTTGGCGAAAAAGAAAAATTGGTAGTTCAATTATTAAATAAAAAATGGACTTTAAAAAAGCTGCAATATTAGGATCATATATTTCGAAGGACTATGCCGAAGACCTTTTCAGGCTTTTGGCTACTTATCGTGATATTTCTGCATCAGAGGCAGCCTCAAGATTAAATATGCATATCAAAACCGTGCAGGATTTTCTGGAGGCTATGGCTTTTTTAGATATTCTTGCAAAAGAAGAAGTGTTTGAAAAGAAAAGACCATATTATAGATATACGCTGAAAAAAAGGCGGATCACGATGGATATTAATCTGGATCCGTTATTTGAAGTTCAAAGCAAACCCGAAGGAAAACTATCTGTAAAGATCAGGGAAAGGAAAAATGCAGGTGCCCGCTTCACAACAGCAAGAAACAATCAATACATCAGCAGTATAGTGAAATGGACAGGTACTGGAAGGGAGAGAAAGGAGCGAAAAATCAACCTTACAATCCCACAGGGAAAATTCATGTATCATCTTCCATTTCCCAGTGCCGACTTTCAATCTGTTTCTAGAATCATGCAAATAGCTGATGTAGATAA
>JAUWGC010000192.1 GCA_030606625.1 Bacteroidales bacterium
ATTAAATTTGGGACCAGAGAGATAACAACCATTCTTAATGATGTGAACATTAATGCCATCAAAGCCAAAATGATGACCAGGGCCAGTCCGAAACTTGAAAGAAGGTTCTTTACCAGATAGTTTGATCCTTTCAGAAATACAACACTCGTTCCGGTGAAGGTAACATCATATTCTTCAGGTGGAAAGATAGTATTAACCATGGGAGTTAATGTGTCAGTCAGCCATTTTATTTCCCTGGTGCCTATATTGGCCAGTTGTATGCTCATCCTTGTATACCGTTTGGTACTGTCGATGAATGAATGAAATGCATCCCTTTCTCCTATATTACTGGTGTAATCTGTAAGTTCTTTTAATTTGGAAGGCGGAGGGAGAATATAGTATTTCTGATTTCCACCTTTATATGCCTGGTAGAAAAAGCTGATGCCATCAATGATAGACAAAGGGCGGGAGAAATATTTACTGAAGAGAGTATCCCGGGTAAAGATCTTTTGCAATCTTTTTATCTTGTATAGAGTTTTTGCATTATTCTTGAATATTCCGTTCTTTTCTTTGGTATCGATCGAGATCTCAAATGGCATTACACCATTAAAATGTTCTTCCAGAAACATAAGGTCCTTGTATAATTTGTCCTTTTTTGAAATGTCATCAACAATATTGCCCGTTGTTCTTAATTTTGTTATTCCCCAAATTCCCAGAATAATGAAAATGATAGTAATGATATAAATCCTGTTCCTGTGATGCTGGACAACAAAGACCACCTTCGGTATGATTTTACTTACAACACTTTTTTCAAGGTGCCTGAAGTGCCTTTCTTTTGGTGGTGGTAAATAGCTGAAGAAGATCGGGATCAGGAATAATGTCAGTATATATGCAACCATGATATTAACAGAAGCAATGATTCCAAATTCTGTCAGGATCTTATTTCCTGTAATGGTGAAGGCAATAAATCCTGCAGCCGTTGTCATATTAGTGAGAAGATTTGCATTGCCAATTCTTTGTACAACCCTTGACAGGGCTTTTATCTTGTTCCGGTGATTCCGGTATTCCTCATAATATTTGTTAAGAAGAAAAATACAATTTTCAACTACAATAACAATAATCAGAGGAGGCAGGATGCCTGTCAGCATGGTGATCTCAAAACCAAACAGTGCCATTGTTCCCACTACCCATATTACAGTTACCACCATTATAAAAATAGGAAAGACAACTGCCCTGACTGACTTGAAAAAGAAAAAAAGAAGGACGGAAGCAATAAGAGCCACAAGATAAATAAAGAAAATCAATTCATCTTCAAGCTTCTTTGATGTGGTTGCCCTGATGTAAGGCAAACCGGAATAATGAATATCCAAATCATACTTCAGGCTGAACGCATCTGCCTTTTCTTTTATTTCCCTTAACACATTGACCCTGCTCTTCGTATTGAGCAATTCCTTATCGAGTGTTACCAATAAAAGTGTTACATCCGTTTCTTTATTAAAAAGGAGATTATCATAGAAAGGTAATGCTTTGATTAATTCACTGATACTGTCAAGTTCTTCCTGGCTTTTGAGCTCTTCTTTGATGACAGGCAGAAAATCAAGGTGTTTTGAAGTATCATTCTTTACAAGATTGTAGATCCATGCCACAGAAAGTACATCTTCAACACCTTTAATATTTTTAATTTGACAAGACAGGTCATACCAGGAATTAAACTTATCAAGAGTATAAAAATTTGAATCCTGAATTGCGATAAACATAACACATCCGTCTTCTCCGAATCGTTTCTTGAAATCCTCATAAACAATGCTTGTGGTATCTGACTCAGGAAGCATCCTGACAAAATGGTAGGATAATTTGACGTGAAATGCCTCGTAAGCCATAAAGGCTGTAAGAAGCAATATAATGATAAGGTTTACAAGCCTGTTCCTTAATATGATCCTAACTAAGTATGTCCACATTGGAATATGGTCGATGGTTATATAACTTCCCTGTTTTTTTTAATATGAACACAAAAATAAGAGAATTTACTTTATTTAGCTTTAATAAATTTATGTAAAATGTTTAACAGAGGTATCCTGATATAGCCATAATGAATAAAATTAGTAATTTTATTGAAGTTTAAAATATGCTCTATGAAAGTATCACTATTTATTATCCTTGTGTTGGTTTTGTTATCTTCTTGTTCTTGCCAGCCAACGAAAAAACTGATTGATGCAGGAAAATACGACCAATCCATTGACTTGCTGGTAATGCATCTTTCTAAAAATCCCAGGAACAAAAAAAATATTCAATACCTCGGATCAGCTTATAATAAGGCAAATATTATTGACCGGGAGCGAATTATAGCCCTGAAAAAAACAGGACAGCCTGATATCTGGTACCAGATCTGTCAATATTATGTTAAGCTGGATACTCGCCAGGAAAAAGTTGGTAAACTTTCAACTCATGTTCTTCAAAATATTAAGTATAAATGGATTAATTATAAATTGGATATTGAAGTATCCAAAAAAAAAGCAGCTGAATACTATTATGCACATGCCGGAATGTTGCTGAAGAAAGGTGACCGGGCCAGTGCTCCAAAAGCTTTTGAGGAATTGAT
>JAUWGC010000017.1 GCA_030606625.1 Bacteroidales bacterium
ATATTTGAATATTCTGATACGATTTGTTTTGAATATAACAATGGCTGGGCAAAAGTCATAGTAAGTGGAGGGACACCACCATATACCTATTTGTGGAATGCAGGCACGGGTGTCATTACTGATTCTATCTATCAGTTGATACCTGGCTCTTATTGGGTCACAGTGACTGATAACCTGGGATGTATTGAAACGGATACCATAACGATCATAGAGAATCCATACCTGGAAATAAATGCATATACCGATCCTGCTGCAATTTGCCACAATAGCTCTGCCCAATTAAGTTCTGTGCCACTGGGTGGAACACCTCCATATAATTATTTATGGAGCCCGGCAGTCAGCCTCGATGATCCATTTGCACAGAATCCGGTGGCAACACCTGATACAACAACAACCTATATGGTTTGGATAATCGATGCCAGAGGATGTCCTGCAGTTGACAGTGTTTTATTGACAGTAAATCCATCACCAGAAGCTGATTTTACATATGATAATCCATGTGCGAGTAATATCGTTTACTTTACGGATAAATCTCTGCCCAATGGAGATATTATTGTAAGCTGGACCTGGCATTTTGGAGATGGCAACTCATCCATATTGCAAAATCCCGAACATTATTATCTGTATCAGGATACTACCTATATTGTTCAATTAATCGTTCAGAATGCCAATAGTTGCACGGATACAATAGTAAAAGGCGTTTATGTAAATCCTGAGTTAGGGTTGGATATTGTTGCTGATACGGTTTGTAATGGTGATTCTACATCATTCGGTTACACCATTGCCAACCCTATGTCATTGATCGACTCATGCCAGTGGGATTTTGGAGATGGCAACTATTCAACATTACATAACCCGGTGCATCAGTATGCATTGTCTGGTTTGTACAATGTTTACCTGGCTGTTTATGATACCAGTGGTTGTACAGAAGCAACAAATAAAGTTATTTTGGTTCATGCAAATCCCCTTGCCAATTTTAACGACTCAACTTCCTGTCTTAATAATCTAACGTACTTTTCAGATCTATCCAGTGACGGAGGATCAAGTTTGGTGAGCTGGCACTGGGATTTTGGCGATGGGGATACTTCGAACCAACAAAACCCCGTGCATAATTATGCTTCCGAAGGGACATATACGGTTTCGCTGACAGTGGTGAATGCAAATGGCTGTGAAAACACCTTAATAAAAACAATCCTTGTTGTGTTTCGCCCGGTTGCAGATTTTATTGCGGATACTGCTTGTGAAGGGGAACTCGTGTTTTTCTATGATCAGTCATATACATCATACGGTTACATTAATTACTGGTTCTGGGATTTTGGTGATGGAGGGTCATCAATAGTGCAGAATCCGGTTCATACTTATACATCCCATGGCATTTATACTGTTACCTTAATTATTGCCAATAACCAGGGTTGTTATGATACTGTGACGTATACCTTGCCGGTATATGAACTACCTGTTGCCAGTTTTAGTGCAACGACAGTTTGTGAGAGTATGCCAACACAATTTACAGATCTTTCTGTTGCTAATTCTGACTCAATCCAGTCCTGGTTCTGGAACTTTGGTGATGGATATACTTCAAACCTTCAAAATCCCATACATGTCTTCCCAGGTACAGGTATTTACAATGTGACCCTGCAAATAGGTAATTCGAATGGATGTATCGATGATACACTCATGCAGGTTGTGGTCGATTCCCTGCCGTCACCGGATTTCACATATGACCTGCCAACCTGCGTTAATGACACTTGCAATTTTTATGATATTTCATTACCAAATGCTGACAGTCTTATAGCATGGTATTGGGATTTTGACGATGGAACCTTTTCAACAGAACAACACCCATATCATATCTATAACAGTAGTGGAATATTTAATGTAATTCTAACTGTAACAAACTCAAATGGTTGTGCTGATACAATGGCGAAGGCACTATTGATCTATCCACAGCCAGAAGCTAATTATACTTATGATACTGCTTGTGTTGGGCAGACAACCTATTTCTTTGATCAGTCAAGCACTCAAACAGGCCAGATCATTGGTTGGTACTGGGATTTTGATGACCCCGCTTCCGGTATATACAATACATCAATGTTACAGAATCCTTCCCATATGTTCAGCAGTGCTGGTGTATACAATGTTATGCTAATCGTAACCAACACTTTTTATTGTGAGGATACCATGTTCAGAAGTGTGATCATCAATGAACCTCCAATAGCAGATTTTAATTTTGGATCGGTATGTGTCGATGATACGGCTGTTTTCTATGATCTTTCGACTATAGCTTCTGCTTCCATATCAACGTGGATATGGGATTTCGGTGATGGAACTATTGTATCCTATTACCAATATCAGGATTCAATCACACATGTATTTAACCAATCAGGACAATACCTTGTTACCCTTACGGTCATAGACTCCAACAGTTGTATTGATGATGAAACTAAACTGATAATTTCTAATCCGCTGCCAGTCCCATTGTTCGGATATGATCAGATATGTGCCAATAACCAGACGCATTTTACAGATTATTCAAATGGTTCGGGGGCGAATATCATTGCTTGGTTCTGGGATTTCGGAGATCCTTTGTCAGGTGCGGCAAATTACTCCATTATACAACATCCGACACATCAATTTACATCTGCAGGTACTTTTGATGTAACACTAAGGGTAACTAATACCAATGATTGTTCGGATGAATATACTGAAAGTGTGGAAATATTACCCGGACCGGTGGCTGATTTCACGGCTGATTCGGTTTGTGTTGGAAATATTACTTATTTCAATGATTTATCATACGCAACAAATGAGAACATCATAAGCTGGTTCTGGGATTTTGGTGATGGATATACTTCATCCCTGCAATTCCCACCACACACTTACACTGTGGCAGGAACGTATTTTGTTTCATTGACAGTTACTACCGAAAACAATTGTGTGGATAATATTACCAAACCAATTGAAGTACATCATCTTCCCGTGGCAAATTTTGATTATATGCTGCCGAATTGCGCCGGTGATAGCACTTATTTCATAGATCTTTCATATTCCATCGGATCCAATATTATAAATAGCTGGTATTGGGATTTCGGTGACGGTTCAACCGATAGCATCCATCAGGAACCTGTTCATTTTTATGCTTCAGCAGGTATGTATAATGTAACCCTGACGGTTTACGACACCAATGGCTGCTTTAATACAGTGATTAAGATTGTTTTGGTTAATCCAAGACCTGTGGCTGGATTTAGCTACATAGTTACTAATTGTGACACAGTTAATTTCACAGATCAATCCTTTGGAATCAATGACAGTATCGTTTCATGGTATTGGGATTTTGGGGATCCGGCTTCAGGATGGAATAATTATTCAATATTGCAGAACCCAATGCACGTATTTATTGGGGCCGATACTTTTAATATACAGTTGATCGTTACCGATGGTCACGGTTGCTTGGATACTGCGGAACAACTTGTTATACTGAATAAACCCGTTGCCGATTTCGCTTATGATACGGCATGTGTAAACAGTGGAACACAATTTACTGACCTGTCGTATTGCCTGGGAACTGTTATAAGTCAATGGTTATGGGATTTTGATGATGGTACGACTTCGGTGGCCAGCAACCCGGTCCATAACTTTACAGCACCGGGTTACTACTATGTAACTTTGACGGTAACAACCCAAACAGGTTGTGTGGCCAACATTATGAAACCGGTTTATGTACACCCATTGCCGATGGCTGATTTTAGTGCTGATACTGCTTGCCTGTTCAACCTGACTCAATTTACAGATATGTCATTACCACAGGGAGATATTGTGTCATATTACTGGGATTTTGGTGAACCGGCTTCAGGATCAAATAACAATTCAACATTAGTCAACCCTACTCATATTTATCTCTCATCAGGCATTTTTAATGTAACATTGATTGTCAGTGATATAAATGGCTGTGAGCACTTCATAGTAAAGCCAGTTTATGTTTCACCGCCTCCTGATGTCAATTTTTCATTTGCCGATAACCAGTGTGCAGGTGTAGAAATATATTTCGATGATCTTTCATCTACTCCAACAGGATATATTACCCAATGGATATGGGACTATGGTGATAGCTCTCCCAATGATACAATATTCTATCCAAATCCGCCGAATACTTCTCACATTTATCCAACAGGAGGTAATTTTCTTGTTACCCTGACAGTATATACATCAAACAACTGTGATAATTCCATTTCCAAGAGTGTTCATATTATCCCGCAACCTGTTGCAGACTTTAGCTGGGATGATGCATGTGAAGAAATATATGTTCAGTTTGTTGATGAGTCTATTGAAAACGGAGGTGGAAATTTAATAGGTTGGTACTGGGACTTCGGGGATCCGGTCTCCGGAGCAAGTAATAACTCATATCTGGAAAATCCTGCCCACTTGTTTAGCAGTCCAGGCACATACACAGTGATGGAGATCGTGACTAATGCCAATTATTGCGTGGATACCATATTCAAGGAAGTTGTGATTCATCCTTCACCAGGGATTGATTTCATGAGTGGCCCGGCATGTCTTGGTGAACCGACTGAATTCTTTATTGATATTAATGCTACTAATGTTAATATTATAACCAGTTACCTGTGGGATTTTGGCGATGGAAGTTATTCAACCATACAGAATCCATCCCATATTTATGAGCTTGAAGGTACATATGACGTCGATTTAACAGTTGTTGATACCAACGATTGTGAAAATGACATAATGCACCAGGTTGTGGTGCGTCCGTTACCGGTAGCCAATTTTGATATCAGTGGGCCTGCATGTCTTAACGACAGTGTTTATTTCATGGATTTCTCAACTACTCAGTATGGATATATTGAATACTGGATCTGGGATTTCGGTGATGGAACCCCAACAGTGACCATACAATATCCTCAAAACCCGAATATGTAT
Source organism: Bacteroidales bacterium (assembly GCA_030606625.1). Lineage (GTDB taxonomy): Bacteria > Bacteroidota > Bacteroidia > Bacteroidales > B18-G4 > JAUWGC01. The sequence continues at coordinate 4,936 of JAUWGC010000017.1, forward strand.
CATACATATGCAAATACAGGTGTTTTTGGGGCAACTCTAACAGTATATAGTTCAGATAGTTGTGCGCATTCATTTATACGTGATGTGACCATTCTGCCCAATCCTGTTGCGGATTTCGAGAATCCCATTGCCTGCCAGGGTGATCCGGTTCCGTTTACGGATATTTCCAATCCTAACGGACAAGGTGTAATTATTAACTGGTACTGGGAGTTTGATGATCCGGGCTCAGGTATCAACAACACCTCTACAGTACAAAACCCCATCCATACATTTAATTATGGAGATAGCACTTATAATGTTTTGTTATTGGTTGAAAACAGCGATGGTTGTTTTGACACTATAGTTAAACCGGTATATGTGAGGCCTTTGCCTCCGGTTGATTATGGTTATGATATAGCATGTGAGGATACGCTCATTAACTTCTATCCTGATACTTCCGTCATCAATATGGGAAGTATAGCTTTCTGGGAATGGGATTTCGGTGATGGCACATTTGCATACAATCCGTATCCTGCACATCTTTATGAGACACCGGGTATCTATATAGTAGTATTAACTGTTACGGACGTTTCCGGATGTATGAATTCAATCGCACACGATGTGGTAGTCATTCCGCTACCAGATCCTGCATTTACTGTTACATCACAAGCCTGTTTAGGTAACCCGGTATTTTTTGATGACAATTCAACGACGTCATCCGGGTATATTGTTGAGTATTACTGGGATTTTGGTGATGGCACCGATACAAGCATTTATTTCCCGAATAATCCGGATGTGACACATATTTATAACCTTGCTGGTACATACCAGCCCACATTACAGATTACAACATCAGACAGTTGCCAGAATCATACCAGCCAAACCATATATATTGATTATGCACCGCTTGCCAACTTTGATTCAGAAGGCAAATGTTCGGACGAACCAGTCAATTTTTATGATATGTCTTTGCCAAATGGTGGAGGTAATATCATTTTATGGAATTGGGATTTTGGAGATCCTTCTTCTGGTAGCAACAATACATCAACATTGCAAAATCCATCGCATCTCTTCACTGCAGCAGGAACTTATAATGTAACACTGCAGGTAGACAACATTGATGGTTGCTATGACACTATCATTAAGACAATAGAAGTATATCCGCCGGAACCGGTTGATTATACACATAATGGAATCTGTCATACAGATACGACATATTTTTATGTTGATGAATCCATTACAGATATAGGTGCCATATCAACATTTGACTGGGACTTTGGGGATGGATCAACACATTCGAGTGTGATTAACCCGACACATGTCTATGATTTGACTGGTTACTATGATGTGTTATTGACAGTCATTGACACGAATGGATGTACAAACAGTGTGATGCACCCTGTGGAAATAGTTCCAATACCTGTAGCTGTATTTGATTATTCTGCTACCTGTATCAACAACGCAACTAATTTTACAGATTTATCCTACGTTGCCGGTGGCCAGTCTATTGTATCATGGTATTGGGACTTCGGTGATCCTGCTTCTGGTACTGCTAACTACTCAGGCCTCCAAGATCCACAACATACTTATGTTGAGGTAGGTGCCTATGATGTATTGCTTGTGGTTACTACACAGAATGATTGCCAGGATTCAACGATAATGCAGGTTGAGGTTCAGCCAATGCCAATAGCCGCTTATACCTATGAGGTGAATCCTTGTGAAAACGGATTAGTCCATTTCTATGATTCATCATACAGTCAACATAATGATATAATATCCTGGCTGTGGACATTTGAACCCGGGCATTTTTCAACGGAACCAAATCCCATTTATGTCTTCTCGCAAACGGATACTTGCTATGAAGTTACTTTAGAAGTTACAGATATAATGGAGTGTACAAACCTGGTAAATGATTTGGTTTGTGTTCCGGATGGTTTGAATGTTGAGATACTTTATTCACAAGCATGTTATGGTGAACCGGTTTACTTCAGAGATACTTTAATTGCACCTCAGGGTGACACTATTGTATCTTATATTTGGAATTTTGGAGACCCGGTAAATCCTGGTATCCAGTCTTCACTGCCTAACCCAAGCCATATCTATGGAATTCCAGGTGTGTTTACCGTTTCACTGGAAGTGACAGACAAGTTTGGTTGTACAGAAACAATCTATGAGCAAGTTGAGGTTTTTAACTTGCCGGTAGCTAATTTTACATATGAAACCGTTCCATGTGACAGTACAGTTCATTTTTATGATGATTCTCATGGTAATGGTGCGCCGATTAAAACATGGGAATGGATATTCGGGGATGGCACCAGCCCGGTTGTTATACAGTCACCTAATTCGCCTGGAGTGTCCCATCAATATTCGAGTATAGGTACCTATATGGCAAGCCTCATTGTAACTAACGAGAACGGATGTATGGATACCATTACACAATCTGTCATATGCGGGCCATGTATCATGTCGAACTTTTCATTGTTGGATACCTTATGTTGCCAGCGTTCACGGATACATTTTGCTGATAGTTCCACCTTCGGTGAATATATAAACTTGTGGGAATGGCATTTTGGTGATGGAACCGACACTGTTTATACGGAAAAAGCATATGTTATAACACATGTATTTATGCATCCGGGCAATTACTGGGTCGAACTGATAGTTCATGCCAGTATCAACAGCATACAAGTTAAAGATACCATAGTCAAGCTGGTCAAAGTTATGGCAGCACCTGAACCGAACTTTATTTGTCATCATGCTTGTATGGGTGATTACTCAATATTCCAGGATTCTTCATTTACTGCAAGCGGTTACCTGAAGTCCTGGTATTGGGATTTCGGGGATGACTGGGGTCAAAGTACATCAACTGAGAAGAACCCATCATACAAATATCATGAGGTTGGTGATTACGTTGTCAGCTTAACTGTAGAAAACACTTATGGCTGTGTTGATTCGGTTAAGAAAATAGCATCTGTGAAAGCATTGCCGGTAGCTGACTTCACATTCGATAGAGTTTGCAAGGGCAGTCCGACCCATTTCTGGGACTTGTCCAATCCGGTTGACGGGAATATTGTTTACTGGTACTGGAATTTTGGTGATACTCTGACCATGTTAGATACGGCCAAGCGCAGGAATCCATATTATAAGTATAATAAGTTGGGTATACATACAGTTGAACTGCTAGTGGCAAATGAATTTGGATGTAAGGATGAAATCCAGAAAGATGTTGAAGTACACCCGATCCCAAGAAGTATTTTCCGCGTTATACCGAATTTTCAGAATCACCAGGGTGACATAATGGTTGAAGATGAATCGATTGGTGCTAGCGGTTATCAATGGGATTGGGGTGATGGTGGCATCACCTTTGGAAACGATCGTCCGATACTCCATGCCTATGATGAAGATGGTAAATATATAATACAGCTTATTGTTTGGAATGAATTTGATTGTATGGATACATCCTATCATGAATATCAATTTATGTTCAAGGCATTATATGTGCCTAATGCTTTAGCACCAACAAGTCAGAATAAACAAGTCAGAATATTTAAACCAAAAGGAATTGGCTTGAAAATGTATACTTGTGAAATATTTGACACCTGGGGCAATAGATTGTGGATGTCAACACTACTTGATAGGGATGGTAGGCCTGTGGAAGGCTGGGACGGATATTACAAAGGAAAGTTATTGCCACAGGATGTATATGTATGGAGAATTAAGGCTGTGTTCCGTGATGGTTCTGTTTGGGAAGGAGAAAGTATGGGTAACACAGAAGATTTACCACAAGAAAAATATGGTACTGTGACCTTGATCAAATAAATCAAAAGCCGAAATTAATAATTGGTAATCAATTAAATCCGGAAGATGAAAAAGTTTTATCGTTTTGCCAACAATAATAGAAAACTTGGTGCTATTTTAACACTAACTGTACTACTGTTGCCAGGTTTGCCTGCAAAGTCCCAGGATCCATTGTATTCACAATGGACGAACGTCCAAACATACTTTAATCCTGCATATGTAGGCGTATCACCGGGTTTGCGCACAAGGTTTGCTTACCGCAAACAGTGGGTCAAACTGCCTAATGATTTCAGGACTTTTCGTTTTGACATGGATATTGCGGCAAGGGAAATCCCGGGGTCAGGAGGATTGGGCATTATGTTCGATTCTGACAATGAGGGAGATGGGATTATCAAGCGAAGCCAGGCAGGTTTGACAGTAGCAGTAAGGATTCCAATAATGCAAAATGTAATTAGCCAGTTTGGAATACTATCATCATTTATACAGAAAAAGATAGACTGGGACAGGTTTGTCTTTACCGACCAGCTAGATGACAAGTACGGAAATATTTATCAAACCAGTTTTACACATCCAAGCGATGAACAGACAATTTATCCCGATTTCGGCGCAGGCGCTTTGGTAAAATTTGTTCAGCCTACCTGGAGACATACAGAAATTATTGGTACGGTTGGATTGGCTGTTCATCATATATTCGAACCCAATGAGGCTTTTCTTGGTGAAGAATCTCCCTTGCCAAGAAAGTATGTGGTTACAATGGATTTTATTATTCAGGACCAGATGAACAGAGGACCGCATAAAAAATTCAGGACAGCAAAGGGTGGATTTAAATTCAATCCGGGATTCATATATAAGTACCAGGGGGGAATGAGTACATACCAGGTGGGTATGAATATGCATAAATTCCCTATCTATATTGGCTTATGGTACAGGAATGATAAATTAGAATTCCTGGATTATGACGCATTGGTAGCTCTCGTGGGCATAAATATTGAATTTAACGATGTTTCCAGGATGAAAATGTATTACAGTTTCGATATTCAACTTTCGGATATGATGCAGGCCACTGGTGGAACCCATGAGATTGTTATCATTTTTAGTTTTGATGAGATGAGGCTGTTTGGTAATGGTTCAAATAAAAAACATAAGTTAACGGGAAATTATACTGCAAGACGTGTAAACCATAATCCAAAAGCATTGGAATGCCCGTCATTCTAAATGATGGGACCCCATTCCTGTGAAGGGATGAGGTCTCTCATATTTTCCTATCTTAAACTCGTGCTTGCTATTTAAAGGGACTCAAATGAAATTGATGAATGAGTCCCTTTTTCTTTTATTCTGTTTCCTCTACTCCTCTTCGTGATAATATACACCGCTTGTCACATATGGGTTTTTTCTTGTTGTTTCAAACTGGGCAAAAACTTCAACCTGTTCGGGTAGTGGTTGGCCAGGGTGTATTTTGATATTAAAGTCTGCTATACCATTGTATTTTGTGGGCATTCCTATCTTGGTCTTTTTTCCGTTAATATCTTTATAATAGTAAAAGAATACCTCTCTTTTCTTGTTAGACAGATACATCCTGATGGTATAAATACCTTTGGTTGCCCTGTCATCAGAAGTAAAAAATAGGATTTCTGGATAATCATTAATTAGTTCTCCGGAGCTGATGTATTCCCTGGTTCCAGGTATAGGCTCACCATTTTCGTATGGTATTTCAGCCATCAGCCAGCCGTCCTTATGATATTTCTTCCGTACGCCATGGATCTTATCATTGAGATAAGGTGTTTGCTGGAATAGCTGACCATTTTCATAGTACCATTCTGACAAACCCTGCTTAAGGTCATACTTATAAGTGATCATCTTCTTCACCTTGCCGTTGGGATAATAAACCCATGAGAAGCCGTTGCGCAAGCCGTTCTTGATGGTTACCTCTGAAAGAAGTGTGCCATCCTTTTTGTGGTAAATATAGATAGTATCACCGTTATCATTAAGACGGTATTCCTGATCCCTGGCTTCGGGACGTGATCTTGCACAAGAAGCTAACAGGATCAGAAGTATTATAACAAGTTGAATGTTGCGGTTCATGGGAATATTATTTTTTTATAATTAGAGTTGTAAAAATAAATAACTAAAGGATAATAAACAAGATAGATGCAGATTTTCTATATTTCCAGACCATAGCTTATTTATATTCATTTTGAATTACATTAATTTTCCATTATAATAATTGCTCGCTAGAGCAACATTTTATATTTTTAATCATCATTAATGGTTGTTTGTTTAAATATTTTTATGAACATGAATATTTTAATGGCTTTGTTCCTGTGCTTTTTCCTGGTATTTTCATATAATAATACTTCAGAATTGCATAAGGAAATCGTTAATATTAACCAATCAGTTCTTCAACATAATTTATTGACAGAAAAGGAAAAAGAAAACGGATGGAGACTTTTGTTTGACGGTAAGACAACTAACGGATGGAGAGGCTATAAACAAGACAAGGTTAAAGAAGGCTGGCAGGTTATTGAAGGTAACCTGGTTGCACTAGGCAAAGGAGGTGACCTGGGAGGGGATATTATTACCGTTGAACAATATGAAGACTTTGAGCTATATATTGAATGGGCTATTTCTGACGGTGGAAACAGCGGTATCTTCTTTCATGTTGTGGAAAGGGATTATCCAACGGTATATGCTACTGGCCCTGAATACCAGCTGATCGACGATAACGGTTTTCAGGAAAAGCTGGAAGAATGGCAAAAAACAGGTGCCAATTATGCCATGCATAATGCTGTTAATAAAAAGTTAATGCCTGCTGGTGAATTCAATATCTCAAGGATCAGGGTTAAAGACGGTATTGTTGAACACTGGCTGAATGATGAAAAAGTTCTTGAATACGAACTGTGGACAGACGAATGGAAAGAACTGGTTAAGAACTGTAAATGGAAAGATTATCCAGGTTACGGCCTTGCCAGAAAAGGCCATATTGGATTGCAGGATCATGGCAACAACGTAAAGTTCAGAAATATCAAGATCAGGGATCTGACTGATTATGGAAAACCCCTGTTTAACAGAATGAACCTGGATGGCTGGAAAATACACGGAACAGAAAAATGGTATATAGAGAATGGTGATCTGGTTTGTGAAAGCGGACCGGATAAAAAATATGGTTACCTTGCTACGAATGAAATATACAAGGATTTTATCCTTCGTGTTGAATTTAAACAGGAGGCCAACGGTAACAGCGGGGTTTTTTTCAGGTCGTCACTGGATGGAACAAGAATAAACGGATGGCAGGTGGAAATTGCACCAAGGGGAAATGATTCAGGTGGTATCTATGAATCTTATGGCAGGGGATGGCTTGCACAAATCCGGGAGGAAAATGAAGATATCCTTAAACCAGGCAAATGGAACGAACTGATAATTCTGGTTAAAGGCAACAGAGTAATGACATGGTTGAATAATGAATTGATGACCGACCTTCGAGATACTAAGATAGGAGAAGCTGAGGGAGTTGTGGCATTACAAATTCATGAAGGCGGTGGCATTAAAGTGAGATGGAGAAATATTTATATTAATACCCCTTAATAAAGGTTAAAATATAATTATAATTGCAAATACAAAGCACCATCACAAAACTTAGGGATCAATGACCAAAATGTCATTACGGTTCTGATTACGAATGGCTTGGAATTCAATTATTAAAAATAGTGACAGTTAATAGATAAACACTAATTAGAAACGGTTTATGAAATTAATTAAAAGCAGCACTTATTCAAACGTACAGCTTTTCTGGCTGGTTGCACTAAGGGTGTTGATCGGATGGCATTTTTTATATGAAGGAATGGTTAAAATGACAAATCCTAACTGGTCAAGTGTTGGATATCTTCTTGATTCAGGAGGGTTTCTGAAAGGGTTTTATTTTTGGCTGGCTGGCAATCCCATGATCCTGAGGACGATCGACTATATAAATATCTGGGGACTGATCGTTATTGGGCTCGGACTGATCCTGGGCGCTTTATCAAGAATGTTTATAATTGCAGGGATAATTCTGCTGGGATTATATTATTTCTCGCATCCGCCTTTCATTGGATTAAGGTATTCTTTGCCGATGGAAGGAAGTTATTTGATCGTGAATAATATGCTCATTGAACTTGTAGCCTTGGTAGTGCTGTTCTTATTCCCGACCAGCAGGGAAATCGGGCTGGATGGGTTCATATTTCACATTAAAAAAAGTAAATTAAGAAGCTAAGCTGATAATAATGGAAAATAATAAAACAGATAATTCGAACAATGATCCCCGTGAGAATAAAAAAATCGGAAGGAGGGAACTTATTAAAGCACTTGCCACCGTCCCGGTGATTGGCGCATTTATATACGGATGGTATAGAAAGCAGAAATTCGACTGGTTTTTAAAACAATCCATAAGGGAAGAGATCAGATTAGATGCGGTCAACCCGGTGATTAAAAGGGATGTTTCACGGGAAAGGCAGATCCGACTGGGGATAATCGGTTGTGGTATGCGTGGCCGGGATTTGTTAAAAGCAGCGGGGTTTGTACATCCAAAAACAATAGATGAATGGAAAGAAGAAGCGTTGATAAATAGAATAGACAAACGGTACCACGATTACCTTGAGCAGGATGACCTGAATGTAGTTGTTAACGGAGTTTGTGATATTTTTGATATTAATGCTGAAAAAGGACTTGAAGCCGCTGCAAACATAAACAGGGAAAGTTCTGGTGGTAAAATGGACCCGAAACCGAAAAGATATAGGACGTACAAAGAGCTTCTTGCTGCCGGTGACATTGATGCAGTGATCATTGCAACACCTGACCACTGGCATGCACCTATGACCATGGTGGCAGCCCGGGAAGGCAAACATGTATATTGTGAAAAACCCATGACATGGACCGTCCCGGAAACATACGAAGTTGTTAAAACAATTAAGGAAAGCAATATCGTTTTCCAGCTTGGACATCAGAACCGCCAGAACGAAAGTTATTTCAAAGCTAGAGAAGCAATTGAAAAAAATGTCCTTGGCAGTATTAATTTAATTGAAGTAACTACTAATCGTAACCACCCCATGGGAGCCTGGGTCTATCCCATCCACCCGGAAGCCTGTCCTGATAATATTGATTGGGATCAGTTTATAGGTCCTGCTCCCTATCATGAATTCAACCTGGAAAGATTTTTCCGTTGGCGCTGCTGGTGGGACTATAGCACCGGCCTTTCAGGTGACCTGTTCACTCACGAATTTGATGCCATGAACCAGATATTCGTCTTGGGGATCCCTTATTCTGCTGTTTCATCCGGCGGAATTTATTATTATAAGGATGGCAGGACTGTCCCGGATGTCCTTCAATCGGTTTTTGAATATCCGGACAGGAATCTTTCATTAGTATACAGTGCCTCACTGGCAAGTAACAGGAAAAGAGGAAGAGTGATCATGGGCCATGATGCATCCATGGAAATAGGAAGAGATCTTAATATATATGTTGACAGAGACTCAACAAAGTACAAGAAAAAATTGGAGGAAGGAATCATTGATCCATCTCTTCCCCTGTATTCCTTTACTCCGGGTGCGAAACAGGTAGATGCAATAACGTCTCCGACCGAACAATATTTTGCCGGACGGGGACTGCTTTATACCTATAGAGGAGGGAAACGGGTGGATACTTCACATTTGCATATCCGGGAATGGCTGGACAGCATCCGTAATGGAACTCAACCGAGTTGTAATGTGGACCGGGGTTTTGAAGAAGCAATGACTGCACATATGGGCACTATAGCATACAGGGAAAACAGAAAAGTGTTTTTGGATGCTGATAAACAGGAGATTATGTAAATGATTACAAGAAGAACATTTGTAAAAAGTATTTCTGCAACGTTAGTGGCAAGCATGGTATTTCCATTACTGCTGACTGCAATTCCAACTGGCAAGATTATAGGCATACAGCTCTATACATTACGCGATCAGGTTAAAGAAAACTTTAAAGGTACTTTACAAAAGATAGCTGATATTGGATATAATGCCGTGGAGGCCGCAGGATATGCTGATAGGAAATTTTATGGATATGCCCCGAAGGAATACAAAAAAATAGCTGAAGAAAAGGGATTAATACCCCAGAGTAGTCATTCCGGGATCAGCCTTGATAATGTTGATCAGGTAATTGATGATACGCTCGAGGCAGGCATGTCCTACATTGTTTTACCTTATTTAGCTCAGGATAAAAGGAAAACTATTGATGATTATAAAAAGCTGGCTGAGGAATTCAACCGTATCGGGGAAAGATGTAAAATGTCCGGATTGCGTTTCGGTTATCATAATCATGCCTTTGAATTTGAAAAAATGGATGGGATAATACCTTATGATATTATGCTGGAACAAACGGAACCGGAATTTGTTACAATGCAGCTTGATCTGTACTGGATGGTTTATGGCGGATATGATCCGCTTGACTATTTCGAAAAATATCCGGGCAGGTTTGAGCTTTGGCATGTAAAGGATATGGATCATACCGAAAAACGGGAGTGTACGGAGATCGGCCAGGGAATAATTGATTTTAAAAATATATTTGCGGCCAAAGATAAAGCCGGAATGAAATACTATTATGTTGAACAAGAGGCATTTAAAATTCCACCATTCGAAAGCATAAGAATAAGTTTTAATTACCTGGATAACATGTAACTCGTAACAGTTAATAAAGAGAATTTAGCTATAAACAAATACATTTTGGATAATAGAAAAATAAATGTGGGCATTATTGGCTTCGGGCTTTCAGGGAAAGTATTCCATGCTCCTTTCCTGCATACCCTTCCAGGGTTCAACCTGAAAAAGATCGTTGAAAGGCACGGCGAAGAATCAAAGAAAATTTATCCTTATGTTGAAGTTGTCAGGGATTTCAATGATCTCCTCAATGATCCTGATATAAACCTGATAGTCATATGCACACCGAACACACTGCATTTTTCTATGGTTAAGGAAAGCCTTTTGGCTGGTAAGCACGTAGTTGTGGAAAAACCGGTTACACCAACTTCGGATGAAGCGGAAGAACTGATCCGGCTGGCCCGGTCCGTTGACCGCAAATTATTTGTTTACCAGAACAGAAGGTGGGATGGTGATTTTTTAACTGTAAGAAGGATACTGGATAAAAAAATACTGGGTGATCTTACAGAATATGAAGCACATTTCGACCGATATAGTCCGGAGCTTTCACCTGGTGCATGGAGGGATGAGGACAAGCCGGGAGGAGGCATTCTGTATGACCTTGGTACTCATTTAATCGATCAGGCATTGTTATTGTTCGGCTTGCCGGAAAGTATTTTTGCCGATATCAGGAAACAACGCAAAGGCAGCATGGTGGATGACTGTTTTGAACTTGATCTGTTTTATCCCAGACTAAAGGTTATCATCAAAGCCGGCATGTTGGTGAGAGAACCCGGACCCAGATTTATCTTGCATGGCAGTAAAGGTTCTTTCGAAAAATATGGGATTGACCCACAGGAAAAAGATCTCAAGGACGGATTGATGCCCGGTTTGGATAATTGGGGAGTTGAAGACCCGAAATACAGGGGAATACTTAATGTAAAAAATGCCGGGGAGAATTTATACAGGGACATAGAAACAGAACCAGGCTGTTACCAGGTATTTTATGAGAACGTTTTTGCTGTATTGGTGAATGATAAAAAGATGGCTGTAAAACCCGAAGAAGCAAAAGATGTTATCAGGATCATCGAACTGGCATTTGAAAGCAATAGCAATAAAAGAGTAGTTAAAATTGTTTAGTTTGTTAATCAGGATAGTGAATATTATTTACAAAAGATTAGAATATAATCTAATTTATTATAATAAAAAGCGATAATATGGAAAAAAAAGAAAAAAACACGATAAGCCGACGCCGGTTTATCGGAAATGTAGCTACGGCTACTGCAGGCCTCACAATCCTACCAAGCTTTATGGTGAGTGGTCTGGGACATATACCTCCAAGTGACAAACTCAACATTGCAGGTGTTGGAATAGGTGGCGTTGGTGGAACCAATATCCGCAATTTGAGCAGCCAGAACATTGTCGCCTTGTGTGATGTGGACTGGGATTATGCAGCAGGAACCTTTAAAAAATATCCGGAAGCAAAAAAATATAAGGATTACCGCAAGATGTTCGACGAAATGGGCAATTCAATCGATGCAGTTGTCGTGGCCACACCGGATCATACACACGCTATCGTTGCTGCTGCCGCCATCAGGATGGGGAAACATGTATATGTGCAAAAACCTCTTACACACACAGTTTATGAGTCAAGGCTGTTAACCGATTTGGCCCGTGAATATAAGGTTGCAACACAGATGGGTAACCAGGGTAATTCAGGGGATGGGATAAGGCAGACATGTGAGTGGATATGGGATGGAGCCATTGGCGATGTTACCGAAGTATGTGCCTGGACCAACCGTCCCATCTGGCCCCAGGGGCTTGAACGCCCCACGGAAATGCCTTCATTACCACCAACCCTTGCGTGGGATTTGTTTATCGGTCCTGCTAAATGGCGACCTTACAATCCTGCCTATACTCCATGGAACTGGCGTGCATGGTGGGATTTTGGCACCGGAGCCCTGGGCGATATGGCCTGTCATATTCTTGATCCGGCTTTCTGGGCACTTAAGCCGGGACGACCTATCTGCATTTACGGAAGCTCTACGCAAGTGAACACGGAAAGTGCACCTTATGCATCAATGGTGCATTATGAATTCCCAGGCCGAGGGAAGATAGGTAAAATAAAGCTGCCGCCAATGAAAATGACATGGTATGACGGAGGTTTGTTACCACCACGCCCTGCCGAATTGAAAGACGGACAAATCATGGGCGATCAGAACGGTGGGGTGCTCTTTGTTGGCAGCAAAGGTAAGCTGATGACGGGATGCTACGGAAGAAACCCGATACTGTTACCTGAAGAGCTTGACAAAAATTATAAACAACCCCCTGCCACAATCAGGAGAATCAAAGATGCAATGGGCGGAGGGCATGAAATGGACTGGGTCAGGGCATGCAAGGAAAACCCTGAAAGCCGTGTGCAGACGAGTTCAAACTTCGATTATGCAGGCCCGCTAAACGAAGTAGTTGTTATGGGTAACCTGGCGGTACGCCTGCAAGACCTGAAAAGAAAACTCATGTGGGATGGGAAAGACTTGAAGATCAATAATATTGCGGATGATGATAAGATCAGGGTGGTGACCACGGATAAATTTACGGTGATCAATGGCCATCCGCATTTTGATACTCAATATGCTACCATCGATGCAAAACACGCTGCGGAAGAATACATTAAACATGTTTACAGGCAAGGATGGAAATTGTAAACAGTGATCAGTGACCAGCAACAATTAATTATATTATTAAAGAATAAATTGAATAAATATGAAAAAATTAAAGATCATCATTAGTTTAACAGCCATGGCTGCCCTGCTATTTTATTGCACACCTAAAGGTGAGCAGAGCGGGCAGCAGGAAGAAAAAGCAACAGTAATGGAACAGGAAATGAATACTCTTACACAGCAGGAGATCGATGAAGGATGGGTCTTGTTGTTTGATGGGAAGTCCAACGAAGGCTGGAGAGGATACAACAAGGAAACATTCCCTAAAAAAGGATGGGTTGTGGAAGACGGCACATTGCATGTCCTCGGTTCCGGCAAAGGAGAAGCCGGGGGTGGAGGCGATATTATCACCGAAAAAAAATACGGGAATTTTGAATTATCGCTTGAATGGAAGGTTTCAGAAGGTGGAAACAGCGGGATATTTTACCTGGCGCAGGAAAAACCCGGTCAGCCGATCTGGAAATCTGCCCCGGAGATGCAGATCCTTGACAATGCCAAACACCCCGATGCAACAATGGGAAAGGATGGGAACCGTGCTGCCGGTGCACTTTACGATCTTATCCCGGCAAAGCCACAGACAGCTAAACCTGCAGGTGAATGGAACCATGTTAAGATCATGGTTTACAAAGGAACAGTAGTTCACTGGATGAACGGCGAGAACGTGCTTGAATACCATTTGTGGACACCAGACTGGAAAGAAATGGTGGAGAACAGCAAGTTCAAAGATTACGAAGATTTCATAAATACAGCTGAAGAAGGATATATCAGCTTGCAGGACCATGGTGACGATGTTTGGTTCAGGAATATCAAAATCAGGGAGATGTAATTTTCTTTCTTATATTTTGCTGATTTTATTCTATTTTTGCAGCCAGAAAAGTAATCAATCATCCAGGGATATTTAATTATTAACCAAACGATTAAAAAATGGCTTATAATATCAGGAATAGGAATTTTCTTAAATTATTGGATTTTACTCAGAAGGAAATTAAATTTCTACTTGATCTTTCTTTTGAGTTGAAAAAAGCAAAATATGCAGGAACAGAACAGCAAAAGTTGAAAGGGAAAAATATTGCATTGATCTTTGAAAAATCTTCCACGCGGACCCGTTGTGCTTTTGAAGTTGCTGCTTATGACCAGGGAGCGAACGTATCATATATCGGCCCGACCGGTTCGCAGATCGGAAATAAAGAAACGATGAAAGATACTGCCCGTGTTCTTGGCAGAATGTATGATGGCTTAGAATACAGGGGCTTCGGACAGGAGATCGCTGAAGAACTGGGGAAATATGCCGGAGTACCGGTATGGAATGGTTTAACGAATGAGTTCCATCCTACCCAGATTTTGGCAGACTTAATGACCATGATAGAACACAGCAATAAGCCGCTACACCAGATCTCTTTCTGCTATCTTGGTGATGCCAGGAACAATGTAGGAAATTCCTTGCTGGTGGGAGCAGCCATGATGGGCATGGATTTCAGATCTGCCGCACCTACGGAGTTACTTCCTTTTCCGGATCTGGTTGAGCAATGTAAAGAAATAGCAAAAACAAAAGGTTCAAAGATTTTGGTAACTGAGGATGTTGAAAAAGCTGTTAAAGGAGTTGATTTTCTTTACACAGATGTTTGGGTTTCCATGGGTGAGCCGGAATCAGAATGGGCTAAACGTATCGAGATGATGAAGCCTTACCAGGTCAATAAAGAATTGTTGTCTAAAACTGGCAATCCCAAGGTTAAATTCCTCCATTGTCTGCCTTCATTCCATAACAGGGAAACAAAGACAGGTAAAGAGATATATAAAAAATTTGGGATCGAGGCCATGGAAGTAACCGATGAAGTTTTTGAATCCACTGCTTCAATCGTTTTTGATGAAGCAGAAAACAGGTTGCATACTATCAAAGCTGTGATGGTTGCAACATTGGGAAACTAAAGCTATATTGTATTATTTTTACAGTTAATTCTGCATAAATCCAAGTCAATCAGTTATAATTCAGGATGAAGCATAAAGGGTATAAACAGCTGAAACATAATTTGTTTGCCTTTATGATCATCCTCCTGCTAATATATCCTTTTCAATTATTTGCACAAGATTACTCTTGGTGGAATGAAAAACATAATTGGGATGGTGTTACTTCCTGGACCAGATACATAGAAGTCTCTCCGGGATATATGGGGCCAAATGCATTGACTGTTCCGGAAATCCGGAATGGTACAATTTATAATGAAATATATTTCGAAGCTGCATTCGATGCTCATATCAGTAAAGGTGATAACACCCAGAACATTTTCGCAAAATTCTTTTATCCGTTTATAAAACAAAAAGTAGCTTTTGAAATTCAATTCATTCCATGGGAACATTACAAGATGACGGAAAAAACCAGGGATGAAAGAAGGGCAAGAGGTTATACCGGAGAAGGCACAACTGTTGGCGATATTGCTTTTGGCACTATTATACAGATCCTGAAAGACAGAGGAAAATGGCCAGATGTATTATTCAGTGCAAATTTCAAAACAGCATCAGGTGGCGGCTTTGACAATGCAAGGTATATTGATGCTCCAGGGTATTATTTTGATGTATCCTTTGGAAAAAGTTATAATATTGGCCATTTGAAACAGAACAGCATTCGGCCGTATTGCCTTCTTGGATTCTATGCCTGGCAAACCAACCGAACTGATAATTTCCAAAACGATGCTTTTTTATATGGTGCTGGTATTGACCTTGAACTGAATAAGTTATATATCACGAACCAAGTTGGAGGATATTCAGGATACATGGGCAACAAGGATGAACCGCTTGTTTACCGTTTCAAGTTCATATTTGAGCAAAGAATTATTAATTATAAACTGGAATTCCAGCAAGGGTTACATGATTTCAAATACTCTACGGTCAGGGTCTCTGCAATGATCAAGATACTACGCAAGTAAAATAGCATTCACCTTGTTATTTTTATTGATTTCAGCCATGCCGAAAATTATCAGGATACGATTCTATGAAGAATTAAATGATTTTTTACCTAGTAAAAAACGAAAAGTATTATTTGATTCTTTTTTCCGGGGTAATCCCACAATAAAGGATATCGTGGAATCGATGGGCGTGCCACACACTGAAATCGATCTTATTCTTATTAATGGTGAATCTGTATCTTTTGATCATCATCCGGCCAACGGGGATATTGTTTCAGTATACCCGGTATATGAAAGTTTTAATATCTCGCCCATTATCAGGCTAAGGACAAAGCCCTTGCGCATATCCCGGTTTATAACGGATGCACATCTTGGTAAACTGGCCAGAATACTTAGAATGCTGGGGTTTGACACAATTTATAATAATGAATTGGATGACCACCAGATAATAGTCATTGCAGAAAAAGAAAAACGAATTGTTCTATCACGCGACATCGGGTTATTAAAAAACGGAAATTTGTCACGTGGTTACTGGTTGCGCTCGCAGGATCCCCGGGAACAAATCATAGAAGTTATTCAAAGATTGGATTTGAGAGAGCAGATCCTGCCGTTTCACCGTTGCATGGAATGCAATGGAGAAATTGACAGGGTGAAGAAAGAATCTGTCATTGATCTTCTGGAATCAATGACCAGGGAACACTTTGATGATTTTTACCAGTGCAGGGGCTGCAAAAAAATCTACTGGCAGGGGTCGCATTATGAAAAAATGTTGGAGATGATCATAAGATTAAAAGGGTAATATTAAAGAATTATTCGTGGAGCGGTTTTTCAGAAAATAAAGTTTATTCCAAGCCAATAAGAATTCAATGAAAAATAGTTTTCCTCTCCGAATTTGAAGTATATTTTCCCGATCACTTCCATGCTTGTAATGTGGGATCTTACATGATAGGTAAATATAGGTCCAATTGCATTGGCCTTTCCTTTGAGATTACCATAATTGGCTCCTTCTTGACTATCCGGTATGATCTGACGGTAAACATAACCGACTACACCTAAACCATAAATATAACGACTACCATATTTAAATCGTTGAATGGCAGCAAAATCGAAATGTAATTCTTCTCCATTCCGGTATTTTGTTTCCGGGTTTTTGAAATTAACAGTTAATCCGGCAGAGCCGGAAAATTCTGTATCGGAACTCTTATTGTACCAGGTCAATGCTATTCCAGGGTCAATGGCAAAATGGTTGGTACTGACATTTACAAGGCGATCCGCATCATAATTACCAATTGGCATGTATACTGGTAAATATGCTTTAAAGTGTAAATACTCTCCATGCCATCCCAGTGCTGCAGGCATTATCATAATTTGACCAAGGCCAAACTTACTATCAACTGACGTGGAATGTCCATTATAACCATCAACGTATCTCATTTCCACATTATTGATAAATATTTCCATGCTGGCCATATATTTACCGCGAAATATTTTAAACCCGGGAACATAATTAAACGTGGTTTTATTTGTTCCAGCCCATGTTTTCAGGTCATAATAAGGATGTCCATTAACTGTGATCGAATTAGTAACACCAGTCATATAGATAATGTCATTTCGCAGATAAAAACCCTTTCCCGGAATCATCCCGGCCCTGATGTCTCTTGTGCCAAGAAGGTATACTCCCTTGCCCTTTTCAGCTGCTTCCAGGGATCCAATAATAAGACATATCAATACAGAAATGACAAAAACTTGTCTAAATATCTTTTGTTTTAACATATTTAACCCAAATCACCAACAAAAATACAGCTATACTTGTTATTTTTATAACATTGAAAAAATCATTCTTAACAATCTTATTAACAGGTTATTTATATGAAAACATTTTCATTAGACTAAGTCATTGGCGAATGATAACTCATAACCTGCAATTCTTAACTCATATCACAAAGAAATGAATCAACTAATGACTGAAAGTAATCCGTATGGATGACTACCAATTTTTACTTATTTTTACGCTTTAATCCAAAAGAGCATGTCAAACAACGAAGACCTTTTCAGGAAAGTTATTGCCCATGCCAAGGAGTATGGGTTTGTTTTTCAATCAAGTGAAATATATGATGGTTTAAGCGCTGTTTATGATTACGGGCAGAATGGTGTTGAGTTGAAAAACAACATTAGGGATTACTGGTGGAGATCCATGGTTCAGCACTACGAGAACATCGTCGGTATCGATTCGGCTATCTTTATGCACCCAACAATATGGAAGGCTTCAGGGCATGTGGATGCCTTCAGCGATCCGATGATTGACAACAAGGATTCCAAGAAACGTTATCGTGCTGATGTTTTAGTCGAAGATTACGTAGCCAAGCTTGAAGCCAAGATCCAAAAGGAGGTTACCAAGGCAGCCAAACGGTTTGGAGATACCTTTGATGAAGGAAAATACCTAACCACCAACCCAAGAGTGCTGGGGTACAGGGAAAAGATCGAGAAGATAAAGGCCCGGCTTTACAAGGTCATGGATGATGAAAACCTCACAGATATCAGGAAGTTGATCGAAGAGCTCGAGATTGCTTGTCCTGTCTCAGGTTCACGTAACTGGACAGAGGTGCGACAGTTCAATCTGATGTTCTCAACACAGTTCGGATCCCTTTCAGAAGACACAAGCATCATATACCTGCGGCCTGAAACAGCACAGGGTATCTTCGTCAACTACCTAAATGTCATGAAAACAGGAAGGATGAAGATACCATTTGGTATTGCCCAGGTAGGTAAGGCCTTCAGGAACGAGATTGTGGCAAGGCAGTTTATATTCCGTATGAGGGAATTCGAACAGATGGAAATGCAGTTCTTTGTCAGACCGGGCGAAGAACTGAAATGGTTTGAATATTGGAAGGACCAACGGCTGAGGTGGCATTATGCCATGGACATTCCAAAGGAAAAGTACAGACTATACGAGCATGAAAAGCTGGCCCATTATGCCAATGCAGCTTCTGACATAGAATTTGAATTTCCCTTTGGATTTAAAGAACTGGAAGGCATTCATTCCAGAACCGATTTTGATCTTGATGCTCATCAGGAATATTCAGGCAAAAAGCTCCAGTATTTCGATCCTGACCTGAACAAGAGTTATGTGCCTTATGTTGTTGAAACTTCCATAGGACTTGACCGCACTTTCCTGGCAATAATAAGCTATGGATATAAAGAAGAAAAACTGGAAGACGGTTCTGAAAGAGTCGTTATGTGCATTGCTCCTTTCCTTGCCCCTATCAAGGCGGCTGTGCTTCCGCTGGTCAACAAAGACGGATTACCGGAAAAGGCCAGGGAGATCATGGACATACTTAAGTTTGATTATATGTGTCAGTATGAAGAGAAAGATTCCATCGGAAGGCGTTACCGTCGCCAGGATGCCATCGGCACTCCATATTGTATCACTGTCGATCATCAGACTCTGGAAGACAATACTGTCACTATCCGTGAGAGGGACTCTATGAAGCAGGACCGGATCGGAATTGACAAGATCTCAAATATTATTAAAGAAAGGTTGAAGGTCAATAAGTAATAAACGGGAGTGGGTTCAAATTTTCCTAATGCTGGACAATGATCGAAACGTTACTGTTACCAAGGATGGCCACTGATGAAAGATTGTAATTTCCGTCCTGAATTATATTATTGCTGTTATTGTTACCAAAACCAACATAAACACTGGAAATGTTGGCTTTCCCGTTTTGGCTCACATCGATATTGTTAAGCATTCCATTTTCTACCATTACCTGGGTGTAATTGTTTTTTCCGATCTGTTCAATAAAGGTTGCATTTCTGAATCCGTCCTGTGTAACAAATGCTTCATTGCATTTGCCATTCTGGATCAATTCAGTCAGATTATGGTCGCCGATTTGTTCAATGGCTGCAAAGTTGTTATTCCCTGTCTGTTCAATATCAGCTTCATTTGTAGTTCCCTTTTGAATAACAAAAGCTTCGTTGTTATATCCATCCTGAATTAGTTCAGTCAGGTTATGGTCGCCAATCTGTTCAATGTCTGAATAGTTGTTATCCCCTGCCTGTTCAATATTAGCTTCATTTGCCATTCCATTCTGTTCAACAGTTGCTTCATTGATTTTACCATCCTGGGTAATTCCAGCAAGATTATTGTTTCCAATTTGTTCAATGTCCGTGTAGTTCTTTTCCCCATTCTGATGTACTTCAACTTTGTTCAGGTTACCCAGTTGAAGGGTTTCATTATAATTCTTTTTTCCGATTTGTTCTACCGTAACAATGTTTTTGAAACCTGTTTGAGAAGTGAAAGCCTGAATGGAATTTCCGATCTGGCCTATGGTCACAATATTGAAGATACCATTTGTTTCGACGAAAGCTTTGTTACCTTTCTGACCAAATACAAATACCGACAGCAGGATTATCATTGCTGCCAAAATGGATCTTTTTATGTAGATTTTATTCTTCAATTTATTGATTGGTAATTTACAATTACAAAGTAAACACGTAAAACTGCTTGGGTCAATAGGGCATTTTACCCTTTTTGTATTATGTTCGGGGTTTCCGGTGGGTGTGGATATCACCCATTCTGCTTTTTAAGGTAGGGAAATCACGCAGGTATTTCAAATTTGGAATGACTATACTCG
>JAUWGC010000095.1 GCA_030606625.1 Bacteroidales bacterium
ACCAGGGCTTTATCAGCACTGTGCAGAAAGCCGGAGAGAAACTAAAATTGTTTACAAAAGTTGACACCCTGATATATTGTTCAGACCATCCTGATATCCGGGAAATCATTATCAAGTCAGAAATTCTCAATAGTATCAAAACCTTTACGTGGAGCACGAAACAGGAATCGGACCTGACCATAATAAATATTTTGCGGGATGATGTTAATAAAACGACGATCACTGGCATTTATGATGAAAAGGAAGTTTCAATAACCATTCCGTTCGTTGATAATGCATCGGTCGAAAATGCCATTCACTGCTGGGCGACCATGCTTTACTTCGGTTATTCAAATGAAGTGATCCGCAAAAGAATGGCAGGGTTGCAACCTATTGCCATGCGGTTGGAACTGAAAGAAGGAATTAATTATTGTACGATCATCAACGATAGCTATAATTCTGATATCAACTCACTTACAATTGCAATAGATTTTCTCAATCAGCAATCCCAGCATAAGAAGAAGACCATCATCCTTTCTGATATTTTACAAAGTGGAAAGAATGATGACGAGTTGTACAGTGAAATTGCAGATATTTTGCAAATCAAGGGAATTGACCGGATCATAGGTGTCGGACCTTCAATAAGCAGATATGCCTATAAGTTTGGAATTGAAAAATTGTTTTTCAATTCCACCGGGGAGTTTCTTCAAAAATTTCCTTTTTCTTTGTTCAGCAATGAGAGCATTTTATTAAAAGGTGCCAGGGTATTTGAATTTGAGCAGATCAACAAATCCCTTCAGCAGAAATCCCATGAAACAGTTCTTGAGATCAATTTGAATGCAATGGTTCATAATTTGAATTATTATCGTTCAAAAATGAAACCTATCACCAAGGTTATGGCAATGGTCAAGGCGTTTTCATACGGTAGTGGCAGTTATGAAATAGCCAATACCCTTCAATTTCACCGGATTGATTACCTCGCCGTGGCCTATGTGGACGAAGGGGTGGATTTGAGGAAAGCTGGTATTATTGTACCCATTATGGTTATGAATCCTGAAGAACAAAGCTTTGATGTGATGTTCAAACATAACCTGGAGCCTGAAATTTACAGTATCCGCATTCTGAAATCACTGGAAAAGGCCATCAGGAATAACATATTACCGGAGAATAAGCCGGTAAAGATCCATATCAAGATTGATACGGGCATGCACCGGTTGGGATTTGAAGAAAAGGAAATTGACAATCTGATACAGCGCTTGAAGGCCAATAAACAGATTTATGTTCAATCAGTCTTTTCACATCTGGCTGCAAGTGACGATCCTGCTCATGATGAATTCACCAGGATGCAGATCGAACGATTCATAACGATTTGCAAACATATTAACTCCGTAGTTGATCATCCGGTTCTTTATCATATTCTGAACTCAGCCGGTATATCACGTTTCCCGGATGCCCAGTTCAACATGGTAAGGCTTGGGATCAGCCTGTATGGCATTGCATATGACAATAAGGAACAAAAAAACCTCCAAAATGTAAGTACATTAAAATCAACGATATCACAAATAAAACTTGTTCCTGCTAAGGATACTATTGGTTACAACAGGCGGGGTGTTGCTAAAAAAGAATTAAAAATAGCAATTGTTCCCGTTGGTTATGCGGATGGCTTAAACAGAAAATTAAGCAATGGAGTGGGAAAGCTTTTGATCAAAGGGAAAAATGCACCCATCGTAGGAGATATCTGCATGGATATGTGCATAGTTGATATTACAGGTATTGATGCCAATGAAGGGGATGAAGTGATAATTTTCGGAAAAGAAAAACCGATCAACAAATTAGCAAAGGAACTCGACACTATTTCATATGAAATCCTGGCTGGTATTTCAAGGAGAGTTAAGAGGGTGTATTTTCATGAATAAGATCAAGATTGGTTAATTTGTAAATAATTTAACTTAAAGAGTTAATATGACAAAAAGAAAACTATCAATACTGATTCCTGCCTATAATGAAGCAAAAACCATTCATCTGATCCTGGATAAGGTAATCGATGTTACATTGATAGACGGGATCGGGAAGGAGATCATCATCGTTAACGATTATTCAAGTGATAATACCAGGGAAGTCATTGAAGAATATATTCGGGATCATCCTGAACAAAGTATTAAATTATTTAACCAGGAATTCAACCAGGGAAAAGGAGCCGCGTTACACAGGGGTATTGAAGAAACTACAGGAGAATACATAATTATACAGGATGCTGACCTGGAATATGATCCGGAAGAGTATAATCTTTTGCTTAAACCAATTGTGGATGATGTTGCCGATGTAGTTTACGGTTCACGTTTCATGGGAGGCAATCCGCACAGGATATTGTTTTTCTGGCATTCGATCGGCAATAAGTTTCTGACTTTTATCTCCAACATGTTCACCAACCTGAACCTGACGGATATGGAGACATGTTATAAGTTATTCAAGTCAGAGTATATCAAAAAGATATACTTTAAAGAGAAACGCTTTGGGTTTGAACCCGAGGTAACTGCCAAGATCTCGAGATTTTCGGGAATCCGGATTTACGAAGTCGGAATTTCATATTATGGAAGGACCTATGATGAAGGGAAAAAGATCAGTGCCGGAGATGGGTTCAGGGCGATATGGTGTGTGTTGAAGTATAATATTCTCGACAGGAAATATTTAAAAACAAATATTTTTCCAGCCTAATCATAGTAATTCTACTGCAAGGTGGTTTAATTAATCTTGATCACAACTTATTCCTCTTAACGTTATATGTTAATTTTTTCCAAAATACTTTAAACCTGTCAAATACAATTCCTATTGTTCTTGGAGGTAATAATTCAAATATCCGTATAACAACTTTCATTCTTAAAATGGTATTAATCAGGTTCAGTGCTGTTTCGAATAATTTCCGGTTGAAAGAAATATTCTCAGGAAATGATACATTATAATATGGTGCGAATCTGGCTCTTTTCATCCGGATAAAAGCTCCTCTCTTCTTATTATCATACATATGAGAATGCATTTTAATGGCTTGCTGAATATCAATCGGCTGTAAATCAATCTCACCATCTCTGACCATTTGTTGTGCAATCTTCTCTCCTTTTTCAGAACGAACAATAACAAACGAAAATCCTTCTCCTCTTTTCTCATAAACCGGCGCCCATGCATCGCCTACTGAAATATCCGTAAATTCATTTGAAGCGTCAATGCAGTATATGCACCTTTTTATCATGTGAAATGGTATCAGGTAGTTGGCATGAAATTTAGGAAGCTGAAAAATTTTTCCACTCTTCATTTCGACCCTCATATTGCCGGGCCATTCGCCATGCCTGTATTGAATATTTTTGATCTCTCTGTAGTTTTTCTCACCATGAGCTTTTAAAAAGCTGATTACAGAAGAAAAATGCAAATTAAGTCCGCAGAAAGGAGCTATGATGTATTTGATATTTTTAACTTCAGGAAATCCTGCAGCCTGCATTTTCCTGATGGAATGAACCTGACATGGTAATCCAACGTAAGCCAGATCTCCCTTAAAATTTTTTATTTCGGGTAAGAGTTCATTGACTGAGCTAATCGTGTATTTGCTTTGGGCTGCATTAATAATTTCATCAGGAGTGGTAGCGATATAGGGTTTATTCATCCAGGGTTCTGTTTCAGACATGCCCAAAACAACTGCTCCTTTAATTAGGCCTTTATTAAGTAACCATATCAAGGTTGTTGTAATGATGCCTGCACTTCCTGCCTTCCTGCGAATGATATTGTCCCTGGAAAATCCAATATATAATCCCCTGTAAGTTCCAAGATATTGATGGTAATTACCTTGATCATTAAATACAAATTGTTCCAGAGCGGGAAAGTCAACCTTTTTTCCACTGCAACTTTCCCAAAGCTTTTCTGCCAGTTCATTATCTGGTTTTTGCCGGATCAGGGGAAGATATTTTCCGGTTTTATCGGTAAACTGTATTTTGCCTTCAGATAATCCCACACAGCTTCCACAACGGGTACAAAGGCCGTTATCAATAACTTTCCGGAGATTATCTAAAGCCTGGTTCATTGTTATAGGTTATAAGATGAAAGATAAAAGACAAAAGACAAAAGATAAAAGACAAAAGTAAAAAGATAAAAGTAATGACGAAGTTATCACTACGGGACAAACTGCAACAATTAACCTCCTGATTATTATCAATCAATATTTAAATTATTTACAAATTGATTATCCTCTTAAAATGAATTTTATCCTTTTCCTTTATAGCCTCTGTTTCCTCAATTGACAACAACTCTTCAGGAACATACAATCCGGCGCTTGACACATGGCGCAGAGAATAATGAGGAGCCCTGTAGAGCTGTATGTTGGAAAGCGCTTTACCGGTAAAATCATCCTCAATCTCTATACTGTGATCATGTATTATTACCTGTCTGGTAAAAGAAACATCGATTTCTTTATCACCAAATATCATCAGTTTTTTCAACCATGGTATCAGGCGGTTTCCAAAAAAATAACTGACAGATCTTAATATTATATGTTTAGCAGGAGAAGGCTTCATCCATGAATGAGCAGACATTTTGCCGGTAATGACGATGTTATCCTTAGAATCCATATTGATGTAGTATGATTTATTCAACCAGTGAGTTACAGCAATATTATTCCTGGATAATCTTGCCCTCCAGCCAAAATCTACATCTATGATGCCTTTTGTATTAAAAATATTTACTATTCCTCCTTTACCGGCATTAACATAGATACTGCAATTATCTTTCCTGTGTTCAATATAAATTCCAGCTTTACGATAAATAATATTTTTCTTATTATCCGCATGCAATGATTTTGCAGGTGTACATATTTTATCCAGGAAAGGCAGGCTTCTGAAGCATGATTGATAAACATAATGGCTGATATACCGGTCATCAGTGCGATTAAGGTAATAGTCCGGTTTACCGGTATTGTTAATAAGCTTTTGCAATATCAGGGAGGCCAGGGGATTACTCTCTGCCATTCTGGAAATTCCATAAAATACGATATAATCGGTATTTCTGGAGTTTATCATAATTGGCGTTTCTCCTGATACTGAGATCATGGAGGCGATATACTCAACGGCCTTTTCAATAGCCAGATATGCTCTATTATCACCGGATACTTCAAAGATATCCCATAAACAGTCGATAGTCACTGACAAATATCCTGTATCCGGCCCGTCATATTCAGGAAACCAGCCTTCGCCGGATTGACGGTCATAAAGTTCCGATAGTCTTGATTTCAGTTTATTATCATCAACTTTGATACCAGGTATTTTACTGCATAGTGTCAGGCCTGCCAATCCGGCAGCTTCCTGATTTAAAGCTTCCCTTTCAGGATGCCTGATCAGCCACTCACAGGCTTTCTGAATGGCTCCGGATACCTTCTCTTCGGGTTTACTGAAACCTCTGTTTTTAAAGACCAAACCTACTGTGTATAAACTAAAGGCTGTTGGAGGGTAACCTTCTTCGAAAGGATAATATTCATTAAAAGAACCGCTCCTCAATTGCTGGGAAGCCCAGAACTTCAAACTACCCTGTATCCATTCCTCCATCAATGGATGATTAAATAATGGATTATCTTCAGCTTCATAATCTTTCAGGAAGTCCGGTATGAGTATCCCTTGCTGGAGAATCACAGAGGAGAAATCCCTGATCTTATAGTGCCAGAAGTTACGATCGAAGCTCCCGAAGAGAGGAGAATCCTGATCCCGGTTCAACTGGGATAAAACCCGGGGAAGGTTCCGCCTGAGAAGTTTCCAAAGCTTATCTCTTAATGAATCATTCATTTATGAATTCTTTGTTTGTTTGATAAAAAAAGGAAGGCCTATAAAGGCGGGGATCACTATACGCAGAAATGAAATGATACCTATGCCTACAAGTACTTCTAAAGGAGCAAAAGGACTGAAAAAGCCAATGATCACTGCATCTCTTGTGCCAAGTCCTGCAATAGAAACAGGTAATGCACCCGCTAACAATGCAAGACAGCTTCCTGAATAAACATAGAAAAACGGAGCTTTGATATCAACCATTATAAAAATGAAATAAAATTGTAATACCTGTATAAACCAAAGCAGGATAGTAATAGAAAAATAAAACAAGCTTCTTTTGTCGATGATCCCTGCAATATTTATCAGGCGGTATGTCATGGAACCATTATTGCCATTTATCTTTCCTTTGCTTTCATGCCATGCTTTGATCTTTCTTAATACAAGTCTTTTGAAACAAAAAACAAGTAACAGAAAGACAACAATCGCAAATGAAATATAAAAAATAATATTTATATTGAACGGGTTTTGAAAATGCAGAATCTTTAATATAAGAATGGAAAAGAACAGAATGAAGATGACAGCTGATATATCCAGTATCTTTTCAAATAAAACCAGTGCGATTACAGGAGTTTTTAACGAATACTTTCGCATCCAGGGGATTCTGACAATTTCACCTAATTTACCTGGTATTATCAAGTTCGCGCTATAGCTGCCAATAACCTGTTCATATGAGATGGCAAAAGATAATTTTACATTACCCAGTTCCCGTGTCAGTATATTCCATCGCCACGCAGCAACGAAGAGCTGAATTATGATCAAAATAAAAAAAATACTAAATGCCTGAAGATTAATGTGCAGGAAAACCTGGCTGAGCTCCCTGAAATCGATCCTTTTGTAAATAATGAAAAGAATTACAAAACTCAATAGTATTGAGACTATTAGCTTGATCCTCTTTTTACTAAATTTATTCATTAAAAAGAATGGTTGTCAATCAATATTTCTGGTTCTTGTCAGAATTTCCGGTTTCCATCTTTCTTATCCGGTATTGGTTTTCTTCTAACATTTTACGATTCACCGAAATCAGATCAGCTATAACTCCAATAAATATAAAAAATACACCTGTTAGTAATAAGATAGATGTTAAGATCAAACTTGGAAGCCTGATCCTTTCAGTTCCGATGAGCAGGTAAATTAACCATCTTAAACCCAGCAAAAAACCTGTACCAAATGAAATACTTCCCAGGAAAAAGAAAAACTCAAATGGTTTATAAGTTATAAAGATTCTCACAATAGTAAAAAAGGACATTTTAATATAATTAGGAAGGCTTTTAACCAGTCGTGATGGCCGCAGATCTTCATTAACACGAATAGGGACGGAGATAATAGCCATATTTTTTCTTCCTGCCTGAATAATTGTTTCAAGAGTATAGGTATAATCATTAAATACGTTCAATCGCATGGCAGCATCCCGTGAAATTGCCCGGAATCCACTGGGAGCATCAGGAATATTTGTGCTACTGGCTTTGCGAACAACCCAGCTGCCCAGTTTTTGCATCATTTTCTTTGCAATTGAGAAATGCTTTATCTGACTGATCGGCCTTTCACCAATAACCAGATCGGCTTTACCCTCCAAAATGGGTTGAGTGAGCTTTGGGATATCATCGGCATTGTATTGGTTATCGGCATCCGTATTGACAATAACATCTGCACCAAATTTGATGCAGGCATCCATCCCGGCCATGAAAACTTTTGCAAGGCCCTGATTTCTAGTGAAAGAAATAATATGATCAACGCCGTTTTCTTTTGCTATTTCAACCGAATTATCCGTGCTTCCGTCATTGATTATCATCCATTCAACCTTATCAAATCCTTCAACTTTACGTGGTAAGGCTTTTAAAGCAACAGCAAGCGTTTTTGCCTCATTATAACAGGGCATTTGTATGATGAGTTTCATTCTTGTAAAACTTTACTAAAGATTTGCAGAATAAATGTTTACTAATAGCAAACAAAGATAAGTTTTAAATTCAACAGCTTTATCAATGAAATATTATAAAATATTAGAAAGAAAGAATTATTAATCCATCGTATACATATGCTTAATTTTATTGTATCATTGCATAATTTCAAAACGTTTTAATTTTTTTGCTAATAATCTGCCGTTACCATTGAGTTATGACTGACAAAAAATTGGCTTCCGTCATTTTAATCTTTTTATTAATTATTTTTCTTATTATCCTGGTTATATCAACAGGGTCATATGGAGGTGGAGATTCTTTTTGCCATTACTGGATGTCCAGAAAAAGCTTCCAGTTTCCGGGATACTTGCTGGATCATTGGGGGAAACCCCTTTTTACCACTTTTAGTGCACCATTCTCACAATTTGGCTATAAGGGCATTCAGTTTTTCAATATCATTACTGCTTTACTGACGGCATATTTTACATTTAAAATAACCAAAATCATACATTATCCTAACAGTTATTTGGTTATCATTTTCCTTTTATTCTCTCCAATATACACAGTTCTGATGTTTTCCGGATTAACGGAAATATTTTTCAGTTTTATATTGATTCTTTCAATATATCTTTTTGTAAAGAATAAATTTATTTTATCAGCCATCATCATTTCTTTTATTCCATTTGCGCGTACAGAGGGTATTATGTTTATTGGTTTATTTCTTATTGCGTATCTATTATTAAAAAGATATAAAGCCATCCCTTTTTTATTTTCAGGTTTTATTTTTTACAGCATTGTAGGGTATTTTTATTTCCATGATTTTTTTTGGACTATTACAGGAAGCCCTTATAGTCCAACCAGTCAACCATATGGCACTGGTAGTTTCTGGTATTATGTTGTTCATTTGAATGAAATCACAGGTATTCCCTTGCTGATTCTTTTAATTATTGGAACTTTTATAATCATCAACTCTCTTATTTCAAAACCAAAATTATTTAAAGATAAAAAGAGGGTTGTTGTAATCATACTGATCTTTACGTCATTCTTTATATTTTTTCTGGTACAGTCATTTTTATGGTGGCAAGGGTTGTTCTCAGTAAGAGGTAATTTAAGGTATATAGCTTGTGTTGTGCCATTAAGTGCAATTATCGGTTTAAAGGGATATAATTATGTATATCTGATATTATCATTTAACAAGATGTACAGGAAAATATTTTCAGTGATTGTTTTAAT
>JAUWGC010000092.1 GCA_030606625.1 Bacteroidales bacterium
GAATGACCTTGAGAACTGTAAGAATTTCAGCAGCGGTAGTATGGATATTTTGAGCAAAGGCCAGGTCGTCAATCATTGCATTAATATCCCTGCTCAGATAACCAGAATCGTCAAGATTTCCAATTATATTTTTGGCAATGATCTTTTGCTTATTGGTAAGATATCGCAAACCAAGTTGTGTATGTAAGAAATCTAAAAAACTCACACTTGATGCAAAGGGAATCTCTTTTCTGTCCTCGTCGGAACTCTGATTATTTGCAACCATCTTATAGGCTGGAATTTCATCTTCTTCCATGTAATCATTCAGGTCAAATTCATCATCGGAATTGTCAAATTCCTCATTATCATCACCCTGGCCATCTTCACTGACTTTATCTTCTCCCTGTTCTTCTGTTTCAGATTCCCCGACTTCATCCGTAAGGCTTTCACTGTCCGTTATTTCTTCCAGGGCAGGGTTTTCTTCAATTTCCTGTTTAATCCGTTGTTCAAGGGCAACAGAGGGAATCTGCAACAATTTCATTAAAAGGATCTGCTGCGGTGATAACTTTTGTAACAGCTTCTGTTGTAATCTCTGATTCAGCATAGTTTTCCTATCGTCCTCTTGTTGGAATTTCTCAATAATAAGTTATTTCGAAATTACTAAAAATAAAATAAAAATGCAAAGTCAGGATAGCAATATATGAAATTTAATTAAAACTCTGCACTTTGTGGTGTCCTTGGAAAAGGAATGACATCCCTGATATTACCCATACCGGTGAGAAAAAGCATCATTCTTTCAAACCCCAAACCAAAACCACTATGCACAACCGTCCCAAATTTTCTTGTTTCAAGATACCACCATAATTCTTTTTCGGGCAGGTTAAGTTCTTTAAGACGACGGTACAACTTATCATAGTTTTCTTCCCTTTGTGATCCTCCAATGATTTCACCTATTTGCGGAAACAGGACATCCAATGCCCTGACTGTTTTCCCGTCATCATTTTGTTTCATATAAAAGGCTTTAATTTCCTTAGGATAATCTGTCACCATAACAGGTTTTATAAAATGTTTTTCTACCAGGTAGCGTTCATGTTCCGATTGAAGGTCAGAACCCCATTCTTCGATCAAAAACCGGAATTTCTTCTTTTTGTTGGGTTTTGAATTTTTTAATATTTCAAACGCTTCATTATAAGTAATCCGTTCAAACGAATTTTCCAGAACAAATTGAAGTCTTTCAAGGAGATTCATGGATGCCCTGTCTTCCTGTTTTTTATTCTTTTCTTCATCCATAAAACGTTTATTCAGAAATTCCAGATCCTCCATGCAAAAATCAAAGGCATATCTGATAAGATACTTTAGCATCTCTTCTGCCAGGTCCATATCATCATGAATATCATAAAAGGCCATCTCAGGCTCAACCATCCAAAATTCAGCCAGGTGCCTGGAAGTGTTTGAGTTCTCCGCCCTGAAAGTGGGCCCGAACGTGTACACATTGGATAATGCCAAAGCTGCCAGTTCAGCTTCAAGCTGTCCTGAAACAGTTAAATTTGTCTCTTTCGCAAAAAAGTCCTTCCTGAAATCAATATTTCCTTCCTGGTCCAAAGGTGGATTTTTCAGATCAAGGGTAGTTACCCTGAACATTTCACCAGCTCCTTCCGCATCTGATCCGGTGATAATGGGAGTATGGATATTATAGAATCCTTTATCATTGAAAAACTTGTGAATGGCAAAGATCATTGCATGCCTTATCCTGGTAATGGCTCCAAAAGTAGTTGTTCTGAACCTCAAATGAGCTTTTTCCCTCAAGAACTCAAGTGAATGCTTTTTTGGTTGTAACGGATATTCATCCGGATTTGACTTGCCCAGGATCTCAATTTTTTCAGCCATAACCTCTACACTTTGTCCGCTGCCTTTTGATTTAATCAGTTTTCCGACAACAGAAAGCGATGCGCCCGTGTGTATATTGTCAAGAATTGACTCATCTACTTTACCCGGGTCAACAACTATCTGAAGATTATGGATTGTTGTACCGTCATTCAATGCGATGAATACAACGTTCTTACTGCTTCTCTTGGTTTTTACCCATCCTCTGACATTGATGTCCTTGTCCACATCGACAGTTTTCAATAACTGCTTAATATTTTCGCTTTTTAACCTATACATATTACTTCATGATTATTTTGCAAAAATAATTACTTTTTACTGGTAGCATTAAGGATTGTTGAAATATTTAAGGATTATTACCATAATCTTTTATAATTTTGATAATCAGGATGCAAACCAAATTAAATATAATACCAATTTGTGATTGGTGTTCTTGTCCAACACCCCTTATCATAAGTGGCCCGTGCAGTGCAGAAACAGAACAACAGGTACTTGAAACTGCTGAAGCAATCGCTGGAATTCAACAGGTTGGCATTTTCAGGGCCGGTATTTGGAAACCAAGGACCCGTCCTGGTGATTTTGAGGGTGTTGGCATCAAAGGATTGAAATGGCTTTGCAAAGCCAGAGAAAAGACAGGCCTTAAAATCGCAGTTGAAATTGGTAATGTTGATCATATCAATGCTTGCTTTGATCATGAAATAGATATTCTCTGGATTGGTGCACGGACTGTTGCGAATCCTTTCTCTATCCAGGAAATTGCTGAAGTACTGGAAAATACGGATATACCTGTAATGATAAAAAACCCGGTAAATCCTGATATTAATCTCTGGATCGGGGCATTGGAGAGACTCAACCAGTCCGGAATAAAAAAGATCATCGCCATACACCGTGGCTTCTATTCCTATTCCGGCCAGCCATACCGAAATGACCCAATGTGGGAAATCCCTATCGAATTAAAAAGGATATTACCCAATCTGCCAGTTATTTGCGATCCAAGTCATATCTGCGGCAACACAAATCTGATCCCTGACATATCACAGAAAGCTATGGACCTTGGTATGGAGGGATTGATGATCGAAGTACATATCCGTCCTGAACAGGCTTTGACGGATGTAGCACAACAGTTATCCCCGGCACAACTAAAAACCTTTTTGGATAATCTTGTAATCCGAAGCAACAAGGATATTAATTTACTTCAACACGGCCTCGAAGAACTAAGGTCTGAAATAGATCACACAGACGCAGAACTATTGGAAATACTATCAAAGAGGATGCAGATCATTGAGAAGATCGGAAGATATAAGAAACTACATAACATTACGGCATTCCAGGTTAAGCGGTGGAACGAGGTGCGGGAAAGGTTCATCAGGAAAGGTGCATTAAAGGGAATGGATAAGGAATTCCTTGTTAATATGCTCGAAACGATACACAAGGAATCTATCCGGAGGCAATCTGAGATATTTAAAGAAATATCTGGTAATAAAAATCAGTGAGGCTAAATCCAGCGCTTACGTTTGAAAAAGAGTATCATGATCACAACGATCATGATCATTGCAGCAAGGACGATAAAGAATGAGTTCGGATCATCCTGAAACGGCAAACCGACATTCATCCCATAAAGCCCGGTGATAAAGGTTAATGGCAGTAAAATGGTTGAAAAGAAGGTGAGTATTTTCATGATCTCGTTGATTCTGTTGGCCTGTAATGAATCGAACGTTTTCGACAAACCTTCAATCAATTCCTCGTAATCTTCGGTCATATCCCACATCTTCTGGTAGTAGTCAAGGATATTGCCCCAATAGTCTTCCATATTTTCAGCAAATCCTTCAATCTTTCCTGATTCGAACTTTTGAAACAGGGGCAACTGGGGTTTAAAAATGGTATTTAAAAGTATGATATTCTTCCTTGTAACAGAAATCCTTTCAATGATCTTAACGGCCTTCCTTCTGAACAGCTGGGTATTGAGGAATTCCACGTCCTGCCCAACTTTCCTGATTAATACAAATGTTTCCCGCATTAACCTTTCCAATATGCGATAGAGCAAGTCGTCACTGGTCCCGATTTCAAATTCCTCCTTTCTTTCAAGTTGTTCCTTTGCTTTCAGGAACATGTCCATCACAACCCAATGTGTACTTCCAATAGTTATGATATAATCTTCTCCCCAGAAGATTTTCACTTCCTTGGTTTTAAGGATCCTTCCCGAATCACCGAAACTCGGGAAATGCAGAATCAGGAAATAATAATCATCATAGGTGTCAATCTTGGGCCTCTGATTTAATTTACTCCTGCAATCTTCCAGGTCAAGAATATGAAAATGGAAATTATCAGAAAGGAACTGAAGATCTTCTTCAGATGGGCTGAGGATGTGGTGCCATCTAAGGGTACCTATTTTGATGGTTTCAATCATAAGCCCTTCCCTTTTATGATTTGAGAATTTCTGTTTTTTTACATTAGTGCTGGCTTAAAGAATGTCAAAAGTAACAAAAATCATTTAAAGAGGTATTAGATTGGAAAAATATTTGTTCCGGATTTTTTAATTCACTGTAAAAGATCAGTATTTAATGAATTTCCTGGTGGCAGTGGCAAACTCATGATTTTTTATTATAAAATAATAAACACCGGACTCCAAACCGCTGACATTCAATCTCACACTGCCATGATCATCCGGTAATTCATATTCAATCATTTTCTGTCCGGCTGTATTAAAAATATAAAGATTTGTTTTATTCAATCCCTGCTGTAGATTGTATTCAAAGCACAAATTATGATTTAATGGATTAGGATAAGGTTCAGAGACATAAAAATTTGTCATTGACCCTGGTTCTTCCACAGAGATGGGATCGTAAATAATTGTAACAGTCATGTCATCAAAGTAATAACCGTCTTCATTCAAGTAATTATCGCTTACCAGGGTAAATCTTAATTTGATCATTTCTCCGATGAAATCTTCAAGTAAAATTTCTTCCTGAACCCAGTTGGTCCGGAAGCCATCATATAATGGTTCTCCGGCTGCCTGATTATTATTGCCAATCACTGTATATTTGCCTGCAAGCGGAATCCATGTTGCACCACCATTAGCAGATATCTTTAACTGAACATAATCCCATCCCTGCTCAATTTCCCAGATAGCCCAGAAATTCAGGACAGCAAATTGGGCATCAGTCAGGTCGATCTCTTCATCAAGTGTTACATGATTGGTTTCATTACTATTGTAATTACCATAGGGGGAATCGGTAATGGAACCGGTGGGTGAATGGTACTTGCTGGTTGTTACATTCCATTTGTTTGAGTTCCACTTATCAAATGTATTTCCATTATCTTCAAAAATAATGAGCGGTTCGCCAAATATCTTAATAATTGTATCGGAAACAGCATAATCACCATTATCAACAGATAATATATAACTGAACTGTTCGCCGCTTTGCATATTTTCATTTAAAGTATATGATATTGACCCTGATGGTATTTCAAAAATATCCAGTCCGGTGAATTCCACCGGATCTCCGACTGAAATAAACTCATCGCCTAAAGGTATAATTGATACTGTGAACAATACTTCATCTATTAATCCCAATCTTTGAATTTCAAAATCCAAATTACCGGATAGTTCTGCTATGATCGTGGGGGATAAATCCGTGGCTATAACATATTTACCAGCAAACCGGGCTGCATAAATATTCTGAATCATATTTTCCTGGCATAATGGTATAATTCTGTACAGATACGGCCAGAAACCATCCCCGCTACTGCCTACTTCAGGCGTATAAGAAAATATTTTGTTCTTTGTATCCTGCTCTCCGTACATCCAGTCATCCGAACCACCATTTGTCGGATATAAAAAAACACCTTGTTGCACAGTATAATTGTTGTCTTGTGTCATAAAACCCCCATAGGCAGTGAATATATCCTCATCCGGACAAGTTATATAATCATATCCCCAGGGAAAAAGCAAAAGATTACTATAAGAATGATAATTAAGTGTTATGCCAAACTCATGATCAATGCAATAGTCCCGTACAGCCTGTACACATAATTCCGAGAAAGGTTCGGGCCCTCTGTATGTATTATCCCAGGGATCAGGTGATGAGCCAATATTATCATACCCCCACATGAATTCATAATTTCTGTTTGGATCCACTCCATAGCTTCCCCCACCATTATCCCTTCTGGTCTTACGCCACATACCACCTCCATTTGGGTTTGTCGTTTCATTGTATATATATCCATCCACATTGATAATGGGTATAAAATACATTTCCGTATAATCAACCAGGTCCCGGATACCAGGATCCGTATCATAATTTTCCAGAAGATAATACATATAATAGATCAGCAATTGTACAGTAATCGGTTCACGTGCATGATGTATGCCGGTATAGAGAACCTCAGGCTCTTCTTCATTGATACCCGGGTTATCCGAGATCTTTACCGCGTAAACAGGCATCCCTTCATAAGTTATACCAATCTGTTCCTTTTCAGTGATCAGATCAGGATATAACATGTACATAGTATCGAGCTCTGCCAGCATTTCATCATTAGTATAGAAGCCTCCCATGGATCCATATTGCCAGCCTTCCGGCACAGGGTAATCATCTGACAGGTCTCTGACAATCCTGAGACCTGCATATTCCAGGTTGCGTTCAACATAATACTTTGACACATCATCGATCAAAATATCAAATGCCAGTCCGCAATTACGAATGATCCCAATTTCGCGTTCTGAAAACTCGGAGACAAAATAAACACCTATTCTGATATCGCCATGGGTTACATCCAATCCTTGTTTTGCCAACTGTAACAAACCGTTATCATCAGTATAAATCTTTACCCTGGAGTATTTCATAGTCTGTGAAAAGGCAACCAATGAAAAACAAAAAGCCAATAATAAAACCAGAATCTTTTTCATACTCAAATATATTTTAACTAATAGTTATTTAAATCTTATAAATACTGTGTGAAAGAGAGACAAAAATAAGCTATTTCCATCTAAAAGTTTGGATCATGTGCTGAATATCTTTTTTCAGAAAATCGATAACAGGAGCAAGGGAATCATTGTTGGGTACAATATTAAAATAAAGCGCACCTCTCACAAAATGTTTAGTGCTGTCAGTTATAAAAAACTGAAAAGGTGATGCGGCTCCCGTACCCCTGATCTCATATAACAGGCCGTATATATTTCTTGCTGTATCATAGATCAGGCTATCATTAATAGCCTGAGCTTTAGGTATGTGTTTGACAACAAATTTCCTTGAATCTTCCAGGTAACTGGCCAGGTTTGTATCGTTCACAACTTTATAACTGATATGGATAGTCCCTTTGAATTGAGGAAAATAAATATTTATCCAATAAGGTTCATCCGGCGCATAAGGATCACCTTTGATTTTTGCATAAACAGGATACTCAAATGCGAATGGGAATGTTGTATCTAACGGCTGGTAAATCTTTTCCGGGAGATCAATACGAAAATATCCCCTGGGCCTGGGAATGGGATCTTCGCTGCATGCCGTAAAAAGGACTGCCAGCCAAAACAGACAGAAAAGATGTTTATGCTTCATTATTACTATCATCGGGGTTAACAGAAACCTTGATACGTTGTATTCTCCTGTCATCGGATGCAAGAATTTTGAATTCAAAATTCCTGTGGGAGATACATGTCCCTTTTTCCGGTATTTCACCTTCCAGTTCAAGTATCAGGCCTGCCAGGGAATCTGATTCACCTTTTACATCGTCAAAAATATCGTCTTCAATTCCAATTATCTTACAAAAATCATTGATCGTGGTCTTACCTTCAAAGATATAATTGTTCTCATCAATCTTCGAATATGATATTTCGTCTTCAACAATGTCAAATTCGTCAGTTATCTCACCAACTATTTCTTCAATAATGTCTTCAAGGGTAATGATCCCGGAAGTACCTCCATATTCATCAACGATGATGGCCATATGTATTTTCCTT
Source organism: Bacteroidales bacterium (assembly GCA_030606625.1). Taxonomy (GTDB): domain Bacteria; phylum Bacteroidota; class Bacteroidia; order Bacteroidales; family B18-G4; genus JAUWGC01. The sequence goes on from JAUWGC010000092.1 coordinate 7,820, forward strand.
TCCTGAAATTCCCTTAAAAGGTCACTGATCTTTTTGTTTTCCGGCACAAAGAATGCGTCCCTGATCAATCTATGCCAATCATAACCTTCCTTTTTATCCAAATGCGGCAACAGGTCTTTAACATATAAGATACCCCTGACCTTGTCAAAGGATTCTTCATAAACAGGGATCCTGGAATAACCTGAATCAATGATGATCTTTAATAATTCATTAAACCCGGTATTCATCTCTATTGCCACAACATCGACCCTTGATTTCATGATTTCTTTCACATCAATATCGCCAAATTTAACGATCCCCTTCAGCATCTTTTTTTCCTCTTCCGGTGTATTCTCATCAGAAGTAAGTTCAATAGCATCTGAAAGATCACTTATAGAAATGTTTATGCCTTTTCCTGCAAGTCTTTTATCAATAAAGGATGTGGATTTAACAAGTATGGAGCTCAAAGGATAGAATAACCTGATGAGAAATCGCAATGGTGATGTCATTATTGTTGCAAACCTTACTGCATTTTTGGTTGCGTACATTTTGGGAAGTATCTCTCCAAAAAGTAAAATCAGAAAAGTAACGACAATAACCTGTATGACAAAGGCAAGTACAGGATAATATATCAGATCAAACAATTCTTTTGTCACATATACCGACAGGATTACAATAGCAACATTGATAAAATTATTTGCGATCAGGATTGTGGCTAACAGTCTTTTGGAATTACCCAGCAAATACATTATTAGTTTATTGGATTTTGAAGGAGACTCCTGAATATCTTTCAGTTGAGAAGGGTTTAAAGAAAAATAAGCAATTTCAGAACCGGAGATCATTGCTGAACAAGCCAGCAGGACGATCATGACTAAAAGGCTGAAAAGAACATTAATAGAGAATGCTTGTACAATAGCCTGCAGGATGAACAAGCACGCATATAAAAAAAGCGAAGCACTATCAGGATCTTCCAATTGTCAATTTTTTTTACAAAGATCAACAGTTCAGTAAAAATACAAAAATAAACAAAATACCAAATAAATTTGGAATCATAATATAAGTTTCTGAAAATTAGCTATTCATCAACAGAAATAGAAAATATCCAATTGAGGTTATTTAGAAAGGTAAATCATCACTGGCAGCATCTGATTCTTGCGCTTCCTCCACAGTAGATTCTTCTTTCTTGTCTTGATATTCAGTTTCTCTCCTGCCACCTAACATGGTCATGTTATCACCAAGTATTTCGGTAGTATATCTTTTATTCCCGTCTTTATCTTCCCATGAACGGGTTCTGATCCTTCCTTCCAGGTAGATCTGATTACCTTTTTTTAGATAATTATCAGCAATTTCTGCCAATCCCCGCCACAGCACAATACTGTGCCATTCAGTAGAATCAACCTTATCACCATTTTTATTTTTATATGACTCAGTTGTAGCCAATGAGAAATTGGCCACTTTAACTCCACTTTCAAGGGTTCTTACCTCAGGATCCTTACCCAAGTTCCCAATTAAAATCACTTTATTTACTCCAATCATAACATTAATTTTAAAAAGTTTAATAAATCAGTACAAAATTAATCAATTTATTTCTCGCTAAGAAATGAACCTTTCATTTAGAAGATTCATTATTTAATACCTGAAATCCATAATTGTTCCCTTTGGCTAATACATTTATTCAGCAACCGCTCCATATCCCCCCGGATATATCTGATTATCAACGACAATAGCCATCGGATGACTTTTTAATTAACTAATACACACCTCATTTTTTCTGATTGTTTTTAGTACCTTAGTCATCAGATATCTTTCTATAAAAAATGGATTAATTTATTATCTGTTATAGGTGGATTAATTTATTTTGAGTTAATTAAGAAGAAAAAAAATCAAATTTTGGTGT
>JAUWGC010000118.1 GCA_030606625.1 Bacteroidales bacterium
TTTAGCCTTTTATCTTTTGTCTTTAGCCTTTTATCTTTTGTCTTTAGCCTTTTGTCTTTTGTCTTTAGCCTTTTATCTTTTGTCTTTAGCCTTTTATCTTTTGTCTTTAGCCTTTTATCTTTTGTCTTTTTGATTAATTTATGAATTAATCAAGCTAAAACTATATATTTACATTTTTTATCATCTGATTACACAATCTTGGGAGAAACAATACTTACCGTTGATAATTTATCCAAAAGATTCGGAAGGATCCGGGCAGTGGATAATCTTACCATGCATGTAGAGAAGGGTAATGTTTTTGGGATCCTGGGGCCGAATGGCAGTGGTAAAACAACAACACTGGGCATTATTCTTTCCATTATCAATCCAAACAGTGGTTTTTTTTATTGGTTTGGCAATCCACCCTCAAAAAATGACCGGAAGCGCATTGGAGCCATCGTGGAGGTACCCGTATTTTATCCATACCTGTCAGGTTTACAGAATTTAAAGATCATTGCTGACATAAAGGAAGTTCCATACAAAAACATTGACAGGGTTCTTGAAATTGCAAATATTTCAGACCGGAAGAAAAGCAAATTTAGAACATATTCTCTCGGAATGAAACAAAGGCTGGCAATTGCAGCAGCTTTACTGGGAAATCCCGATGTTCTGATCTTTGATGAACCTACTAACGGACTTGATCCTCAGGGTATCGTAGATATCCGAAACCTGATAATTAAGATCGCAAATCAGGGAATTACCATTATTCTTGCCAGCCATCTGCTCGACGAAGTACAGAAGATCTGTACCCATGTAACAGTGCTGGACAAAGGGAAAAATATATACTCAGGAAAGGTGGAAGATGTGCTGATGGATTCTGTTTGGGTTGAGTTGGCAACCGAAAACAATGATGAATTGATAATGATCCTGCAAAACCTTGAAAAGGTGGAATCGATAGAGAAAGAAGGTAATAAACTTGTTGCCAGGCTCAAAGAAGGATTCACAGGAAAAGACCTGAACGAATACTTGTTTCAGCAAGGCATAATTTTATCTCACCTGGCAACAAGAAGAAAAACACTTGAGAAGCACTTTCTGGAATTACTGGAGAACTTATGATCAAACTATTGAAAATAGAGCTGAAAAAGGTTTTACCCAATAAGACATTCTGGGTACTAATGATCTTGTATGTCGTAGTACTCGGACTGGTCTTTTTCGGCACACAGGGTTTTATCAACAAAGTAACCAGCCAGGCCGGAAGCAAAAGCCCTATCCCGATCCCGGAAATATCCATTTATAACTTCCCTGATATTTGGCACAATCTCACCTTTATTGCAGGCTTCCTCAAAATATTCCTTGCAGTGATAGTGATCATTCTCATTACAAATGAATTTTCATATAAAACAATCAGGCAAAACATCATAGCAGGGATGAGCAGGTGGGATTTTATGAAATCAAAGATATTATCGATATTGGGACTCGCCCTGATCTCCACGCTATTGATCTTCATAATGGGAATGATACTGGGATTCATATATTCATCATCCCATGCTTTCACCGATATTTTTGGAAATACAGTATTTCTTTTAGGATATTTTCTCGAAGTAACCGGTTTCCTCATGCTTGCATTCCTGATCGGATTTCTGGTCAAAAGGTCCGGGCTGGCTATCGGGATACTGTTATTATATTATATAATCATTGAACCTATCATCAATTACAAACTACCGGATTACCTTGATGATTATCTTCCCATACGGGCTATCAACAACCTCATCGACATTCCCAATACGGTCTTAATGAGATTATTCGGCGTTGAATTTCAGGATTATATAGCCTTTTCTGACGCCGGCCTGGTATTGGGTTATTGCTGCCTTTTCTGCGGGATCACTTACCTCATACTGGTAAAACGGGATCTCTGAACCAATTATTTGTAAATTTGTTGTCAAACCATTCCAAAATATTCAAAAATTATTACAGATGAAGAAGCATTTTCTTTTATTATCAGGAGTAAGCATTGTATTGATCCTGACAACACTATTATTTGTATCATTTAAACCGGGTGAGGATGCTGACAAGGGTTATGCCACTATGAGGATCTATGAGAATTTTGCCATTGTTAATTCAAAGATCATTCTCACTTACCCGGATGAGCAGACAGAGATCATTGAGCTGCAGCCATTCAAATACCATGATGAATACCTTAAAGACAACGTTATCACTATCACTAAAACATTAAATAGTTTACGTGATAAAGGTTACCGTATCGTGAGCACCTCCAGCAGCGGTAAGATCAATTCTAACAAGGCAATGAAGATCACCACCATCATTTTTGAGAAAAAGTGAAAAGTGAAAAGTGAAAAGAATGATTTACGTTGTACGAGGTACGACGAGGTCATTGGCTATGCCAAGTATTGCCGACTGTCAACTGTCGACTGTCGACTCTCCTTCCTTAACTCCCTTCAAAGCCTTCAGACGCTGAAGCAAGGGTGGATGTGAATAATAAAAGAACACATAAGCAGGATGCGGCCTAAGATTGCTAAGGTTATTCACTGACAATTTTTTCAATGCCAGTGCCAAAGCACTAGCATTGTACTTGATACCGGCATAATGATCTGCCTGGTATTCATGTTTCCTTGAGAGCATGTTCAAAAATAATCCGATAACAAGAGACAGGGGGCTGTAAAGCAACCCAAAAGCCAATAATCCCATATGAAAACTTTTTTCACTGGCTCCCAGGGCCATCGACAAATAAGGGCTTTTCAGGAAAATTGATAAAATGAACAACATCAATCCTGTTTGGACGATGGATAAAATAATTCCCTTTAATGAATGTTTTTTCTTGTAATGTCCTATTTCATGAGCAAGTATGGCAACCAGCTCTTTATTTGTATGATCATTGATCAATGTGTCGAACAGTATAATCCTTTTTTTAGCACCCAGACCGGAAAAATAAGCATTAGCCTTACTTGATCTTTTCGAGCCGTCAAGCACATAGATATTTTTCAATCTGAAACCGACATTACTGGCAAAACCTTCGATTTCTTCCCTAAGTTCTCCTTTTTCGAGCGGAACTTGTTTATTGAATATTGGTACGATAACATTCGAATAAAACATGGACATGAAGATCATGAAACCGCTGATCACGATCCAGGCTATTACCCAAAACCAGTTGCCTGTTGATTCATATATCCATACAACCAGTGCCAGTAGTCCCCCGCCAATTAACACCCCAATGATCAGTCCTTTGAACTTATCCAGGATAAATGTTTTCACCGTAGTCTTATTAAAACCAAACTTCTCTTCAATAACAAATGTGCTGTATGCTGAAAAAGGTGTGGAAAGTGTGTCGGCTGCCAGGCCAAGAATCCCGAAAAACAACAATGACATAAGGATCGGGTTGGTTGTATAATGCCTGACAAATTGGTCCAGAAAAGCAAAACCACCGAGGAAAAGCATAAGCAGCATAGCCACTAAAGAAAAGCTGTCAACAATAATCGAGAACTTTTGCTTAACTCTAAGGTATTGCTGTGATTTTTTGTACTTTTCCGCATCATAAATATCCTCCAGTTCAACAGGAAGTGTATCACTCCAATAGGTTGTATTCAGATAATCAAGCAACCTTTCCAGAAGATAGTCAAAAACGATGATCCCGACGATGATATAGAATAATATTTGTGCCATTATGTTAGAATTATATTTAATTTACCTTGGACAAGACATTAATAGCTTCCGCCCCATTTCCTAAAAAACCATTCAATAGCAAGAAGGCTGATTACCGTAATGAATATCCAGGGAATGTTAACCAGCTCCGTAAATCTTTTTTTAGTATAAACAACCTGTTTAACATCTTCACGTTCACTGATGAGCCGGTGAAGTTCTTTTATATTTTCCGGATAAACAACCTGTCCATCGTTTTTTCCTGCCAGGCGATATAAAAGATCATGATTTGCTATAGTTGTTGTTTTTTCTATTTCCAGTGGTATTATAGAAAAGCTGCCTTCATCTGTTAAAAGCTTATTTCCATGCTTAACTTGTGCTTTATAGAAATAATTACCTCTGGGGAACCCACCGGCATCCAGCATATATCCATTTCCGGTTTTATTAAAAATATATTTATATGTTTTGCCTTCTTCACTTTCAATAACTAACTCTATATCAGGATCATTGACCAGCTCATAACTTTCATTATACAATTCCGCATCAAAGATCACATTTTCATTTTCAAAATACTTGTTATCACACGAAACCCTGAAAGGCCTTTTATCTTCTTTAACAGAAAGAAACTGGACGATCTTATTGATGATCTCAACAAAAGATTTATGATTACCTTCTTTAACAAAGTTGGTTATCCGCCATCTCCAGAGTCCTTCACCGGTAATGACACATATTTTATTTTCAATAGCTTTATTGAACACGATGAGGGGGGCATCAGAAACCATATTGTGGATTTTTTGATAGAAAAGGACATCGGCTGTCTGTGTCATTCCATATGTTCCGAAATATGTGAACAATGGAGGGAAATATGAAAGCATTTCCACCGTACTTTCCGGCAGGGTAAAGAGTATAAAGTCCTCATTAAATGCCGGCTGGGCTTCATTTAACTTGTTTTTAAATCGTATTTCGATCAACAATCCTGTCTTTAATCCGTTAAAAATATTCAGGTCTGTTTGCTGCCCGATAATAAACAACAAGGGTAGACGTATCCTGTTGATCTCATTTATGATCCTGAAAGAAGCAGAATTAAGCGAAGGCAACTGGTGTAAAATGACAAGGTTGTATTGTGCAATATTACCATCAAATTCATGAACCAGATAATCCTCAACTTCATAATTATAGTTATCCTGAATCGCCTGCTTGATGGCTGAAATATCAGGATGGGGCGAATTGGCCAGTAAAAGGATCTTTTGCCGGGCATCCAGAACATCGATGAATACTTCAATTGTATTATTGAAAGTATTGTCTTCACCCGGCACCTTCGACAGGCTGATAATATAGCGGTGCAGACCTGGTTCATCCGCTTTGATTTTCAGCAATATGCTACGGGCATACTTGTCGTCAGAAAACGAAATATTTTTGCTGGCTACTGTTTTGCCTTTGTGAATAACTGATAATCTGCTATTCAGGAATTTGCACTTGTCAGCATGTACAACAACCTCAAGGGGAAATTGATTGCCAAGGTAGGCAATCCTGTTATAGTTCACCCTTTTAAGGATCACATCCCTTTTTACATTGGTATCACCCAAAGCAATAGTATATACCGGGAAGGTATAATCAGATATGGAATAAACAGGGTTAGTTCCTTTGTTATATATACCGTCACTTGCCAGAATTACTGCACCAATATTGCGATTAACAAATAAAACAGAAATTTCTTCAAAAAATCCGGACAAGTCTGTTAATTTATCCTGGTAATTAATGGTATTTGTATCGAATATAATATTGGGATTTGCTCTTGTCTTTTCGCCAACAGCAAAGGTTTTTACTTCAAAATCTTCAGACAAGTCCGAGATCAGGCCATTCAGGTTTTTGATATACTGATTATTATAGTATACCGAATCCCCCAGCATAACCGAATACGAATTATCCTGTCCAAGGATAATGATGGGATAATCTATGGTCCTGGTAATCGTTTTCAATAATGGGGATAAAAGCAGGAAAGCTAATATGCTGACTGTAATAAACCGGAAAACTGTCAGTAACCTGGACAGCCATAATGGAAACTCATGCTTTTTATCCCTGAAATACAAAGCAAAAGCATACAGCCCGGCCAGGAGAAGACATAGCAAAATAAACCAAAACGGGTATTCCGTGACTATATTTAAGTTCATCTGTTCATGCCCCCACAGACATTGATAACCTGTCCTGTAACATAATCAGACAGGTCAGAAGCAAGAAAGAGAGCAATATTAGCAACATCATCCGGTTGACCTGCACGATGCAGGGGTATTGTTTTAACCCACTCATTTCTAACATCTTCAGGCAATTTGCTGGTCATTTCGGTTTCGATAAATCCGGGTGCAATAGCATTACACCTGACGTTCCTTGAACCAAGCTCATGAGCTATGGATTTAGTGAAACCGATGATACCTGCCTTGCTTGCCGCATAATTAGACTGTCCGGCATTTCCGCTAACACCAACTACTGAACTCATATTGATGATCGAACCGAACCTTTGTTTGAGCATTGCCCTTTGAACTGCCTTTGTCAGATTGAAAACAGATTTGAGATTCACTTTTATTACGGCATCCCAATCCCCTTCCGTCAATCGCATCAGCAAGTTATCCCTGGTGATCCCTGCATTGTTAACAAGGATATCAATATGTTCAAAATCTTTAAGAACATCATCGACGAGTTTTTCACTTGATTCTAATGAGCTTGCATCAGAGACATATCCTTTTCCCTTCACACCAAGAGATTGGATTTCCTTTTCCAGGCTCCGTACATTATCATCGAGCAACAGGTCGGAAAAGGCTACATTTGCACCTTCCGATGCAAATTTAATTGCAATGGCCCGGCCAATTCCACGAGCAGCACCTGTGATCAATGCATTCTTTCCTTCTAATAATTTCATGATCTATAATTTGAGTTTCACTTTTTTACTTCAAAAATAAACAAAGCTTCCTAACTTGATTAATTCATAAATTAATCAAAAAGATAAAAGATAAAAGGCTAAAGACAAAAGTTATATAAAGTTAATAAACATACAATAATTTGACCAGTAATTTAAAAGTCTTAAAACAAATTTTATGTAAACACTTAATTTTTATCTTTTTACTTTTGTCTTTTATCTTCTGCATTAATAATGCAGGCT
>JAUWGC010000012.1 GCA_030606625.1 Bacteroidales bacterium
CATGGAGAATTGCTGCTGTTCTGGTTGTACTTATAGCATTATATATTATCATCTCACTTATACCAAGATCCAGTAATGATGTGGTAGCAGCAAATCAATTACCTGATGAATTAATAGAAGCCCGGAAATATTATTCTTTCCTTACAGAAGAGAAGTTGGATCGTATTGATGAATGTGCCCGGACGGATGAAGAAGCTGCGAAATTGCGGGAAATAGCATTAAAAGAAATGGAAGAGATTAATGAGCAAACAAAAATGTTGGAAGAAGAATATCACTCGAATACTGAAAATGAAAAAATAGAAAGTGCATTGATAAATAATTACAAAACTAAAACAGAACTTCTTGATAATATGTTAAATCGATTGTGCAGACTTTAAGTAAAGGTCTGTTATTCATGATTATTTTTGAATTAATCATGAGTTCAAGGTTTACAACTCTATTTAAACAATAAAAAAAATCTTAAAACTTAAAACATGAAGAAAATGACTAAAAGAATACCAGGAATTTTAGCTGCATTGTTAATTTGTTTAGTTTCTTTTCAGGTGAATGCGGACAATGATTATGATAAAGTAATCAAGGAAAAATTTAATGTAAAACCGGGTGCAATGCTCCATATTGAAAACAAGTTTGGTAATGTGGTATGCAGTAATTGGGAAGAAGAAGCCATTTCAATTGTGGTCACCATCAAGGTGGAAGCTGCATCTCAAAAAAAGGCTGATGAGATATTCAGTAAAATACATGTCTCCATATCAGGGAACGAAAGAAGGGTTGAAGGTATTACAACATTGGACCAGATGAAAGGGTGTAACCAATTCTCAATAAATTACAACATCAATATGCCCAAAGATGTCAATGTGGAATTATCCAATAAGTATGGTGCTATGGTTATTGAGGAAGTTGAGGGAACCAGTAATATCGATATGAAATATGGTGATCTTAATGTTGAAAAACTGACAAATACTGCCAATAAAATATGGTTAAAATATGGCAATGGAGATATTGAATATATTAACCAGGGAGATATTGAGATTAAATATTCGGGATTTGAGATTGAAAAGGCCGGCACTTTGGAAATTAATTCCAAATACAACGATCTGAACATTGATGAGATCCGGAAACTTGAAATAGAATCAGGTTACGATGATATCGAGATCGACGAAATAGATATCATCCGTAATTATTCAAAATTCAGTGATTTCAAGATTGATGAGCTTGGTAAGAACCTTGATTTTGACATGGAATACGGTGGGTGTTTGATTAAAAATGTAAAAGCTGGCTTTGAAAACATTAAGATTTATGCCCAGTATGCAGGTATAGAAATTGGATTTGATCCAAAAGCCAGCTACAGGGTATCTGTTGAAGTAAACTATGCAGGTTTCAGTTATCCCAAAACAAATGTCAATATTTCCAAAAAGGAACAATCATATACAAGTGCGCTTTATGAAGGGTATGTTGGGGGAAATCAAAATACTAATTCAAAAGTTTTCATCAGGGCCAAGCATGGTGGCGTTGAATTGCATTGATCTGAATAAGTCACAAATTATTATAATAATCTAAAACGAAAACAAAATGAAAAAAATCACACGATCTTCAATCATCTTTCTTTCGATCTTTACTTTGGCTTTAATTAATGTCTCAAGCGGATGTATTATGGCAGGAGGAATTAAAGGAAACGGAAAAGTTATATCAGATGAAAGGAATATTTCAAATTTTGAGAAAATTCAGGTAGGTGGAGCATTCAATGTGTTCCTTACTCAGGGAGATAAGGAATACCTGAGAATTGAAGCTGAAGAAAACCTAATGTCTTACATTAAAAGTGAAGTGATTGGTGGAAAGCTTAAAATTTATTCTGATAAAAACCTGAATCCAACCAAGGAGATGAAGATATACCTGACTTTCAAAAATCTTGAAGATATAGATATTAGCGGTGCCTGTGAACTGAAGGGCGAAAACAGGTTTACTCTTGACGAGCTCGAAATGGAAGTTAGTGGTGCAGCCGAAATATTTCTTGAACTTGAATTGAACGAGTTAGATGCAAACTTTAGCGGAGCGAGTGAAGTTGAACTAAAAGGGAAAGCAGGTGAAGTTGAAATTGATATATCCGGTGCTGGTGAACTGGAGGCAGGTGATTTTGAAACTGAATCAATGGAAATCTCCATAAGTGGTGCTGCAGATGCAAAGATATTTGTCACCAAATCATTGAATGTATTTGTCTCCGGAGCTGCTTCTGTAAAATATAAGGGTAATCCTAGTGTTAGCACAAATGTGTCGGGGGCAGGGAGTGTTAGTCACTTTTGATTAATCTCAGTTTTTCCCTGTCATTTCCATAAATATTTCTTCAGAAATGACAGGTATGCCAAGCTTTTTTGCTTTTTCCAGTTTGGATGGGCCTGTTTTGTCACCTGCAATGACATAATCTGTTATGGATGAAATTGAGCTGACGTTCCGGCCGCCATAGTTAATAATTATTTCTTTTAATTCATCGCGGGTGTGGTTTTTAAAAGTTCCGCTGATAATAAAACTTTTGCCTTTAAGAATATTTGCTTTTGATTTATCTTTTTTTTCAGTCTCCATGTGCAAGCCTGCTGACCTGAGTTTTCTGATGATTATTATATTACGTTCATCATTGAAGAATTGTTGAACCGATACGGCGATCTTTTCTCCGATCTCTTCAATATTGGTCAGTTCCTCAAAACAGGCTTTTATTAGATTGTCGATAGTCATGAAATGAGTTGCAAGCTTTCTGGCGACATTTTCTCCTACATGTCTTATTCCCAAAGCATACAGCACACGCTCAAAGGGAACATCTTTGGATTGTTCAATACCTTTAAGGATATTTTGTGCAGTTTTTTCCTTAAAGCTGACTTTTCGTTCTTTTTTTTCTTCTGTTGCGGGTAATACTTTTTCAATGCCATTGATTTGGTCAAAAGTCAGGCTGTAAAAGTCGGATATATCATGGATGAGCCCCTTGTCATATAATATTTCAATCTTTCCTTCTCCCAGGCTATCGATATTCATAGCCCTTCTGCTTATAAAGTGTTCCATTCTGCCTTTGATCTGTGGTGGGCAGCCTAGCTCATTCGGGCAGTAATGATTTGACTCTCCTTCTTTCCTGATAAGGATTGATCCGCATTCCGGGCAGTTGGAAATAAACCTGACAGGCTCAGCAAAACGTGATCTTCGGGATTCATCCACGCCAATGATCTTGGGAATGATTTCCCCTCCTTTTTCAACTAATACATAATCACCTATCCTGATATCAAGTTTTTTCATTATATCTGCATTATGTAGTGAGGCTCTTTTTACTTTAGTGCCTGATAATTGCACAGGCTCGAGATTGGCAACAGGTGTAATGGTTCCTGTACGGCCTACCTGGTAACTTATTGACAGTAATTTTGTGGATGCCTCTTCAGCTTTATATTTATATGCAATGGCCCATCTGGAGGATTTTGCAGTTGACCCCAGTTGATGCTGTTGCACATATGAATTGACCTTGATCACAATGCCGTCAACATCATAATTCAATTTCTTTCTTGCGGTATCCCAGTTTTTAATATAATTAAACACTTCATTAATATTTCTGCATAGTTGGATATATTCAGATATCTTAAAGCCCCATTTCTTTGCTTCCAACAGGTTGTCATAATGATTTCTGTGTGGGATATCTTCTCCGAGGAGGCTATATAGTGTGCAATCCAAAGGCCGTTTAGCTACTTTTGCCGAATCCAGTATCTTAAGACTGCCGGATGCTGCATTGCGTGGATTGGCAAATGGCAGCTCACCATTTTTTATTCTTTTTTTGTTAATCTTTTGAAAATCATCATGTGGCAGGAAGATTTCTCCCCTGATCTCAAATTCACGGGGAAAATTCCCTTTTAATTTAAGCGGAATACTTTTGATCGTTTTCACATTTGTGGTGACGTCATCTCCCTGAATCCCGTCACCACGTGTTACAGCCCGGATCAGGATGCCGTTCACGTAAATGAGACCGATTGCAACACCATCATATTTTAGCTCGCAGACATAATCAATATCGCTTGTAATAACTTTCCTGATTCTTTTATCAAAATCAAGGACCTCGTCATGACTATAGGTATTAGCAAGCGAAAGCATTGGATACTTATGGGTAACAGTCATGAATTCCTTTGTTACCTGGCCGCCAACTCGTTGGGTTGGAGAATTGGGATCTGCATATTCAGGATAGGCCTTTTCCAGTTCTATAAGTTCATTGATCAGTAAGTCATATTCATGATCGCTGATCACTGGCCTTGACAAAACATAATAATTATAGTTATGCTTTTCAATAAGTTCTGCCAATTCCTTCATTCTGTGCCTGGCCTCATCTCTGGTCATATGGTGATTTGTTATTTATTGTAACCATTATGAGTCAAATTTACTAAATATAATTATTCAATGGTTTAATGATGAAAGTGCTAATTTATTTTGTGAATTAAAAGTTTTTATTTACCGGTAACCAACTTTTTTTCAGGAAAATAATCCGTGTTTCTATAAATAAAAATGGTTTGATTGGCATTAATTGGATTCAGCCAATGCAATAATCTGTCGATGAATCCCGGTTTGATAGTGGTTTCGTATTCCATGGATGGATATATTACCTTGATCTGGTTAACTCTTTCATTAATATTTTTTTCTTCGAAGAAGATAAAGAACCTGGGGATAAAATCCTTTTCTTTAACAAAAACCCGGGGGAGCTTTTCAACAGGTTTACTTTTGCTGATCTCGCATTGTCTGACCCATTCATCCAGGTAATATCTTGGGATCATGTCGACTGTGTACTGATTAGAGTTCTCCACCAGTACAAACTTGATATTATCATATCTTGACAAGTATGTCATTGATTCAACACGTGCTTTTTTAGAGTATGTTGTTGATATGATCAGGAGAAGGATAGTATTGATCACCCAAAAAAACACCCAACTGGCTCGAAGCAGGTGTGAATTATTTTTCCAGAATTTAGAACGGGCAATAAAATCATTCCATCCTATCATACCCAATATTATCAGGAATGGAAGAATAGGCAGAATAAATCTTTCCTGCTTATTTGGGAATGCAGAATGGAACACAAAAAATACCAGGGTTGGAAAGAATATTATAAGATACTTTTTCCATTTAAATGTTCTTAGGAATCCAAAAAGAATGAAAAAACTGACAGGAGGGATAAGAATGCCCAGAACAAGTAACATATAGCTGTACCAAGGAGTTATAATATAATCTGTGGCGTGAATAATGTTGTGTTCTACATATGCGTATAATTCAGCAAATGGGTATCCCCAGATAAAAAAATCAATTGTTCCCTGGATGAGGGCAATAGATACCAGCACGCCTGCAGCCAAAAAGATAACTTCTTTCCATTTACCATGGAAAAGAACTACAAGGCCAACGCTTCCGGTAAAGATCAGAGTCTGGAACCTGACAGAAAATCCCAATCCCATAATAAAACCTGCGAAAAGATATAAAAGTAATTTTTGCTTTTTATCCCCTGCATTTATGATAATCCAGATTCCCCACATCAGAAAAGGGATACATACGATCTCAACCATGTTTCTGACACTGAGAAACGGCATGAACCAGAATATAGCCAGCAAGAGACCTACCTGGTTTGCAGTTTTTCTGTTAAAGAGTTTTTCTGTGATCTTATAGCCAAATGAGATGATAAGCAATGAAAATAAGGCATGTAATAACCTCACCACATACATCTTGGCCTGGGGGTCTGTTAATTGAATTTTTTCCAGAAATAACAACAGAATGTAATGAAACCCAACATAAAAGAAGCTATGGCCTTGAGGAGTAGTATTTCCACTTTTGGGTAACCACCTGTTGTAATCAAAATCATCAACCCAGGATTGCGCGGCTTCTATCACCAGGAAATGATCATCGAGCATACCAAATCCCCTGGAAAATATAACAGCTATCAGGCGGAAAATAATTGCCAGAACCATTATAACAACATATGGTTTTTCAAACCATAGTTTCTTGATAACCTGACCAATCATGTGAATAGAATAGACCTGGATAATTAATTGATTAAAAGGATTATTTAACTGCTGGTAATCTTATCAGGAAGAGGCAGTTGATTTTAATATGCTATTATCTTTTTCCAGTTAACATCTCGCGGGTTGATGCACAATACAGGGATCTGAGAAGTGTTGAATATCAAATGTTCGTCATATCTGCCAAGGATAAAAGTTGTCAAACTTTTGTCAGGATTAGTCATTATCATGATGAGATCAGAGTTACTTGAAGTGGCGTAATCAATCACCTGGTTTGTAAAATTACCTGATTTATCAGCGATCTTAACTGTATAATCAACATCGTTTTCATCAAAGTAGCCTGAGATCATTCTTACTGTACCCTCTATTTTTTCTCCTGATGAAAGCTGGAAAATATGAATCTTTGCGTTGAATTGCTTCGCTATATAAGTTGCCCATTTTGTTTTTTCCCAGGGGCCTGCATCACTGGTTATAGGAAGTACCATATTGTTGAATCCACCCTTTAATGGTCTTTTCTGAACAACGATAACCGGAACAGGAGAACTGGTAACAACTTTCAGAGCGAAACTGCCTGTTAGTTTTTGCATCCCAACTTTTCCATGTGTGCCTAAAAATATAAGACTAGCACCTAAATTACTGGCTACCTCACTGATCGTAGTAAAGATGCTACCTTCCTTAGTAATATGTTCTGTCAGAATGCCCTTTTCATTTTCCAGTTGGATGGCCATTTCTTTTAACTTCTCTTCAATAAAGCTTATATCCTTGCCTTCTTTCTTCAACATGGATTTTGTATTTGAATCGATTACATGAAGCAGGCAAACCTTGTATTTTAATTGTTTGGCAGCTTCGGTAGCCTGGTATATAGCATTATTGCATACTTCTGAAAAGTCAGTGGGCACTAAAATTACTTTTTTCAGCATTGTTTCCATAAAATCAATATTTTATATGGGTTTTAAACTTTTATTTTTTAAAAACCTATGGTTTAACCCTCGTGAAATACCACTTTTCATTGTTTTGGGTTTAGCTTAAGGATCAACACTATATTAGAAAACAAATATATAAAATAATTATGTCAGGCGAATGTAAAAAAGATTATTTATTTATGATTAAGCAACTCTTTGATTTGATTCAAGTTGTCCTGTTTTTTGTCATGTCTGAGCTGAATGGCTGACGGAGTATAGAATTTATGATTCCCCATAAAATCAATTTGTAGTTCAAACCATTGCTTCAGTGATGTGGGATGGATTTTCATAATATTCCATTCGTATCTCAATTTCTGGGCGATAACAAAAAAATCATCTCTTCCAAGATAGTCCAGGTCAGCGTCGCATAATATTTCTTCAAGCAGTGTTTCTGCATTTTGCGGGATTTTTGTAGTCAGGATCATTTTATTAATTATCCTGATATCTTTTTCCGAATAATCAAATTGAGGTAAAACTTCACTGGTAATTTTGATGCTTTCTTCTTCATGTTTTATATAAGTATTTAGCATTCCTGCATCATGAAAAAGCGCTGCAGTTTCAGCAAGTTTCTGGTTGTGTTTATCAATGCCTTCTGTCCGGGCCAGCCTTGTGGTTGCATGTAAAACATCAAGGGTGTGTTTGACACTATGATAGAAATAGTTCAGGCCTAGCTCATTCTCCAGGCGGTTCAGAATGTATTTTTTTGCTCCGGGATAGTCCATAAATTTATTTTCAGGAATTTGCGAATTTAGTAATATTTATTATTCTATACATTAATATTTTTTGCAGTCAATTTATATCATCCTGACAAGACGCTAAAATTTTTCAATACCATCCCAGTCATCAGGAAATCCTGTTTTAATGAATTTTGCGCACCTTTCAATATAATTTTCTGCTGCTTTGTCTTCCGGATTTGTCTGTAGAATATCCATGAATATTTTTTCAGCTTCCTTGAATTTTTTATCCTTATATAATTGTAATCCTTTACTGAACTGGGGTTTTGTTTCCAGTTTAAGTTGTTTAAGATCCTCAGGCTCACCATCAAGGATTTCAAAAATATAGATAGCTTTCTTTTTCCCTTTTACTTTAACAACATCCAGGAACCTGTAATGGTAACTGGTGGGATCACTGATCCTGATCAGTGTATCTTCAGAAATGATGATGGAAGAACCATAGAATTTTGTAAGGCCTTCCAGTCTCGCTGTCAGGTTAACTGCATCGGAGATGACAGTTCCATCCATTCTTCCCTCACCACCTACAACACCCAGCATCAGCATACCAGTGTGAATGCCGATGCCTGTTTCAATAGTGTTTTGTCCAAACTGGCTGATTATGTGGTTGAATTCAAACAGTTTTATTTTCATTTCTATGGCGGCATTAATAGCATTTTCAGCATTATCGGGGAAAAGGGCCATGATAGAGTCTCCCATAAATTTATCAATAAAACCGTTGTTGTTCCTGATTACCGGTTCCATATATCCAAGGTAATTGTTAAGAAAATTAAAATTTTCCTTGGGTGTCATTTGTTCGGAAATGGAAGTGAAATCCCGTATGTCGGAGAATAGAATAGTCATATCTTTTTGAACCTGGTCACCAAGTTTGATGTCGGCAATATTTTCTTTACCAAGAAAATCAAGGAACTGTTTTGGAACAAATCTGGCATTAGCCTCATTCATACGGGATATATTGACTATATAATCCATTAACTTTTGTGACATGTCATTATATTCCTCTGTCAGTTCGCCAATCTCATCATTGGTCCTGACAACACTGAAACTATTCATTTCGCCTCTCCCGGTTCTCTGCATATTGTTCAATAGCTCCTTAACCGGTTTCACGATATCCTGGGTTGTCCATCTTATAAAGAAAAAGATATATATTAAAGCGATTAATATTCCTGTGAATATTCCGCCGAACATTAGCATACTGTCAAAAACATTCACATAGAATAAATTATTAATAATTTCCCTTGAGCTTTCACCAAAATACATAGTGTATTTCCCGATTAAAATATTGACCTGCTCATCCGTAATATTATCAATGCTTAGATCATTAACTTTTGAGATGCTGATAAACAAATAAAAAATTATAATTAATGCCGGGAGCAGGGTAGTCATCGCACTTGAAATCAACAAACGATTCCGGATCTTTCCTTCTTTAAGTTTGAAAATGCGTTTTTTTAACTCTTCCTTTGTAAAAACATGATCAATGTATTTAATATGAACCCTGTGTTTATACCAAAAATAAACGAACATCAAGGTTAACAAAGAAGAAATGAATGTGATGAAAAAGAACTGTTCATAAAAACGTTGAGTGATTTCACTAAAACTGCTGTTGAAAAAAAGAATATATGCCATATACCCCAGAGTAATGCCATATGCGAGGAAAAGTATTCCGGCATTGATAATTGGGGTTCTGAGCAAAAATTTCTTACAAAAACGGTGTAATTTCTCAGGAATCTCTTTGTTTTTTCTTTTTTTCTTGAAATAGATTTTAAATGGGAGGTTGAAGGCCAGTCCAAGGATAAAACAAACCACAAGTACCTTAAGCAGGAGACTTATGGTACCTCCGAATTCACTGTCCGGATGAATTGAAAATCCTGCATCAGCAGAGGGTGCCCCGGCAGGTTGTTGGTTATGATCCGTGGTATCATTAGCCTGTGATTGCTGTTCGGAGAGAATAAAAGACACTGAGGATATTGGTTGTTTTTCAGAAAGGCCTTGTATAGCATCTATATCTGTATCCGGGTTATCCTGCTTCGTCCACTCAGGTCCGTATTTTAAGGTCAGGATACTTAAAACCGGTAAAACAAGAAAGAAATACAGCAAAGTGGATGAAAAGTAAATCCTGAATCCATAAAATCTGGGGATTTTGCTTTTTTTCCTGTATGCCATGCCAGAGAATAAAATTTAAAAGTAATCACTATAATATGGACGGGGATTAATTAAGTATATGTACTGGTTCAACGATCTCAAGCCCCCTCATAATAGCCTTTTCATTATCGGGTATCATGTGGTGGTAACGGTCAGGAAGCGATTTCTTCAACCCAAGAATAACGTTTTTAAGATCAACCAATGGTTTCACTTTAAGGTAACCCCCCAGAACGATCATGTTAAATATCTTTGTCAGCCCCATTTTGGAAGCTTCATCTGCTGCATCTATACGGTAAATATTGATATCTTTTCTCTCAGGAGGGCTGGAAATTCCATTACCATCATATATCAATGTGCCACCAGGTTTCACTGAGCTTTCAAATTTGTCCATGGATTGCTGGTTGAGTATTATGGCGGTATCATATTCAGTCAATATTGGGGAACTGATTCTTTCATCACTCAGAATAACGGTTACATTGGCTGTACCACCGCGCATTTCAGGGCCGTATGATGGCATCCAGCTAACTTCCTGATTCTGCATGATCCCGGAATAGGCCAGAATTTTACCCATTGATAATACACCTTGTCCTCCGAATCCGGCAATAATAATTTCTTCAGTCATAACTATCAATATTTTGAGTTAATTATTGAACCAATTTACCTTCGATCTTGATGTCTCCCAAAGGAAAGTATGGGAACATATTTTCTTCCATCCATTTATTTGCTTGAACAGGTGTCATTTTCCATCCTGAATTACAGTTAGAGACAATCTCCACGAAGCATGTACCGGTCTTAGCTTTTAATTGATATTCGAATGCTTTTTTTATGATATTTTTTGTTTTTCTGACAGCAGCGGGTGTATGCACAGCTTGCCTTGAAACAAGGTGGGTTCCTGGCAATAGCGCGACAAGTTCAGCGATTTTCAGTGGATGGCCCATCATATCGACATCTCTGCCGTAAGGGCAGGTAGAAGACTTCATTCCCGGAAGTGTAGTAGGAGCCATCTGCCCGCCGGTCATGCCATAGATGCCGTTATTGATAAAGACAATCAGGAAATTTTCACCTCTGTTACATGTATGTATGGTTTCTGCAGTACCGATTGCAGCAAGGTCTCCATCACCCTGGTAAGTAAAGACAATTTTTTTGGGCCAGGTTCTTTTGATTCCTGTCGCGACGGCAGGAGCCCGGCCGTGAGCAGCTTGCTGCATATCAATATTCATAAAATCATATGCCAATACCGAGCAGCCAACAGGAGCAATGCCGATGGTATCCTTTTGAATACCAAACTCGTCGATTATTTCCATGATGATACGATGAGCTGTACCATGACCACATCCAGGGCAATAACTCAGAATATTATCTGTCATCAGGCTGGTTTTCTTATAAACCAGGTTTTCTTCCTTGACAATATCTGTATACAATTCATCTTTCATCGTTTATTCTCCTATGATTTTTTGTTCTAATGCTTCTAAAGCTTCTGCCGGTGAATGAATGATACCACCCATCCTTCCGAAATGTTCAACTTTTATCTTTTCGTTAACAGCCATTTTAATATCTTCCACCATCTGTCCGGCACTTAATTCAAGGGATAATATACCTTTGACTTGATTGGCCATTTTTTTTATTTCATTGAAAGGGAAGGGGAAAAGGGTGATAGGGCGAAATAAACCTACTTTAATACCTTTCTCCCTTGCAAGTAGAATTGATTTTTGGGCAATTCGTGCACTTGATCCATAAGCTACTATAAGATATTCAGCATCGTCACATTGTATTTTTTCAAAACGCACCTCTTCTTTCTTCATCTTTCTGTACTTAGCCTGCAGTTTTTCGTTGTGCTTTTCCTGTATGCCGGGATCAAGATAAAGAGAAGTAATAATATTTCTTTCCCTACCTGGTGTTTTACCTGTAGTTGCCCAGGGATTTTTTTCAATGATCTCCTGTTCTGTCCACCTTGGAACGAAATCAAACAGTTCAACTTTTTCCATCATTTGCCCGATCAATCCATCCGAGAGTATAAATACAGGATTGCGGTATTTGAATGCCAGGTCAAAACCCAAAGGCACAAAATCAGACATTTCCTGAACTGAGGCGGGTGCCAGGACGATCATACTATAATCTCCGTGTCCGCCGCCTTTAGTAGCCTGGAAATAATCAGACTGGGCTGGCTGGATTGTTCCCAATCCGGGTCCGCCCCTGACTACATTTACTACAACACATGGAAGTTCAGCGCCTGCAATATATGATAATCCTTCCATCATCAAACTAATACCCGGGCCTGAAGAAGAAGTCATAACCTTTTTACCGGCACCGGCAGCGCCATAGATCATATTTATGGAAGCCAGTTCACTTTCTGCCTGTAAGACAACCATACCGGTTGTTTCGTGCGGTTTTTGAAGAGCCAGGTATTCAATTACCTCTGATTGAGGGGTGATCGGATAACCAAAATATGCATCGACACCGGCACGAATGGCAGCTTCTGCAATTGCTTCATTACCTTTCATTAATTTTAATTCGCCCATTATCCAGGATATTTAAATTTTATAATTAAGTGTCCAATTTTTTCCGATAAACAGTAATTATACCATCAGGACAAACGATGGCACAATTGGAACAACCAGTACAGGCATCAGGATTTGCCATATAGGCGTAATAATACCCTTTTCCATTCACTTCAGCAGACATGTCAATAACTTCAGACGGACATGCCCCAATACAAACAGCACAACCTTTACATCGTTCTATATCAACTACTATTGCACCTTTTACTTTTGCCATGTTATAATGTTT
The DNA here is from genome assembly GCA_030606625.1 of Bacteroidales bacterium. Taxonomy (GTDB): domain Bacteria; phylum Bacteroidota; class Bacteroidia; order Bacteroidales; family B18-G4; genus JAUWGC01. Next base: position 12,634 of record JAUWGC010000012.1, read on the forward strand.
ATAGTCTTATTTATTCGGAAAAATTATGATATCAGAGCTACGAAATTACAATAAATTAATCAAATTAAATTAGCTTGTTTTTAATATTTATAACCACCGTCAAAGACTGTGGTCATTACCTGTTATATTGGATGGTCTTCGTGGAATTTCTTCAAACGGTTTTCCAGATCAGTGAATTGTTCCCATTTTACAAGAGATACACATGCCCTTATACCTTCCAGCCTTTTACTTCCTGTGACGGCCAGGGATATGGCACTGATGCCATAATAGATCAGCTCATTCAGAAGTTCTTCACCTGTAAATCCTGGATAATAGAAGGTAAAATAGAAGCCATCGGCAATGGGTTCATTTTCGTCATTGTCATAAACGATCCGGAAACCATTATCAATAAATAGTTTCTTCATTATTTTTGCTTTCTTTCCATATTCTTTTACTGCTTCCACAAAATTGAATTCGCCATTATTAACGGCCTTAAGCATTGCCAATAAAGCATATTGCGGAGAGTGTCCGGTTCCTGCACTCAGGGCGTAAAGAGCCCCGAAGACCATTGCATACCCGAACATATCAGATGTGTAATACCTTTTCAGGTCCGGGGCCTGAGTGTTATAAAGTTTGTCAGGAATTACCATCATTCCAATGCGTTGCCCTGCATAACTGAAGACTTTTGAACTGGAGATAAATAAAATATAATTGTCAGTATACCTGGATACCGATGATTGATAAGGAGGAACACCTGGTTTTGAGAGATCCTTCCTGAAATCCATTGCAAAATAAGCCAGGTCTTCCATGATGATCACATTGTATTTGTTGGCTAATTCACCAAAAATCTTTAATTCCCTGTCAGTAAAACAAATCCAGGACGGATTATTAGGATTGGAATACAATATTGAAGAAATATTACCTTTCTTTAAATACGATTCAAGTTTGTCATGTAATTTTGCTCCCCTGTAATCATAGATATCAAAAGATTCATAATCTATTCCAAGTACCTTATGCTGTTGATAATGTACCGGGAACCCCGGGTCTATGAGAAGGGAAGTGTTTTTGTCTTTGTTCATCCGGTTCACTGTCATAAACGCTGCATAACATCCCTGCATGGATCCGACAGTTGGAATGCATCCTTCAGGATCAACATCAATATTCAGGAACAACTTGACAAACCGTGATATTTCTTTTTTTAAAGGAGCTATTCCATAGATATCAGGATAAATGGCAGCAACACCTTTTTTCAAAGCTTCAATTTCAGCTTCAATGCCTATCTGGACAGGTGCCAGGCCGGGAATACCCATTTCCATACGGATATACTCATCTCCTGTTTCCTGTTCGATCATATCAATCAGCTTTTTGATTTCCCTGATAGAAGCGTTACCGACACTTTTAAGTTTGCTTTCCCTGATTTTTCTGCTGACTACTTCGTAATTTATGGGTGTATCCTTCATATTAAATCTCTTTCTTTAAAAACAAAACGGTTATGAAATTTTAATTATTTTTATTTATATTGATTCTGGCATCAACAGCTACTATTTTATTTCCTTTTCCTATCAGCGGGTTTATATCCATCTCAACGATTTCGGGAGCTGCCTTCACCAGGGCAGATACTCTGGTAATAATCTCTGCAAATTTCTGTTCATTGATCCCTGCACGTCCGCGAAGACCCTTAATGATTTTATATCCATTTAGTTCACGGATCATTTCAAGAGCCTCCTTAATTGATATGGGGGACAGGCCTGCACGGACATCCTTCACTACTTCGATAAATATTCCTCCTAATCCACACATAATAAGATGGCCGAATTTTGGCTCAAATTTTACTCCCGTAAACAATTCGATACCACTGAACATAGGCTGTATTAATACTGCTGTGGCATCAGGGATTTTTATTAATTTGTCAAAATTCGTCCTGACAGTCTTGATGTCTTTAACATTTAGTTTTACACCATCAATATCGGATTTATGTATAGGTCCGATAACTTTCATAACAACCGGAAAACCCAGCTTTTCAGCTTTGAGTATCGCTTCGTCAGGAGATACGGCTATTTCCTCCCTGATAATCGGGATTCCGGATGCCTCCAATAGTGAATGGGTTTCTTTTGGTGAAAGATAACCTTCATCTGCTTCATTGATCACTTTTCTGATCTTGTCAAGGTCAATTTCAGGTAATTGAGTTTTTTCAGGTGCAGGTTGAGGAGATTGATGAACTTTAACCAGGGCTTTTCCGAATTCAACTTCATCAGAAAAAATAACATATCCTTTGCTGATAAATGTATCAATCTCATCTTTAGCTGTCAATATTGAAGGCAGGATAGGAAAGATTGGTTTTTTAGCGGTTTTTATTTTTTGATCAAGTACTTCGTAAACATCGGAAATTTCAGAAAGGCCTGGTGTCCCGAAAATGATTGCCATGCCATCAATTTCATCGAAATAATTATCAATATAATCGATGATGATGCCCAGTTGTTCAGCCGTACCTGTAGCAAGAAAATCAATGGGATTGGCAACGGATGAACCGGGGAGGAGTTTATCAAGCAGTTCATTTGCCTTTATACCTTTCAGGGTAGGAATATTCAAACCTCCATTGGACAATATATCGGTAAGCATTACCGCGGGCCCGCCTGCATTGGAGATGATAGCCATGTTATTTCCTCCGAGAGGCTTATTCATAAATATGGAAGCCACCGCAATCAATTCTTCCCGCCCGTAACATCTTATGATGCCGGCTTTGTTAAACAAGGCATCTACTACAACGTCTGAACTGGCAAGAGCTCCTGTATGTGAGGAAGCTGCCCGGCTGCCTGCTTCAGAAGTTCCTGCTTTTATTGCAGCGATCTTACAACCTTTCCGGATCAATGAGGAAGCATGTTTTAATAAAAGATCCGGCCTGTCCATATTCTCAATGTACAACAACTTTACCTTCGGGCTTTTTCCAGGAATAAAAGTTTCATCCATGTATTTCAGGATGTCCTCTATACCCATGTGGGCGCTGTTGCCAACAGAAAACACCCTGGCAAAAGGAAGCCCCTTTGGTATACCTGTTTCCATAATAAAACATGCAGTAGCTCCCGATCCTGAAATAAAATCACAACCGTAAAGATCGAGTTTGGGAATCGGTTTTGTAAAAACTCCATGGTATTCCGGAGTGAGAACACCAATACAATTTGGCCCGATCAGCGATCCATCAATGCTGTTGATTGTTTCAACAATTTTTTCTTCAAGGATATTTCCTTCGGGACTTTCTTCGCTGAATCCTGCAGACAAAATAATAAAAGCCTTTGTGTTTTTTTGCCTGGCTAGAATATCAACTGTTTCGGGGATAAACCTGGCAGCAATTGCAATGATGGCGAGGTCGACTTCAGGAAGTTCAGATGGATCCTGGTAACTTCTTATACCCTGAACTTCAGATTCTTTCAGGTTGGTTACATATAAATCACCCCGGAATTTACCGTCAATCAGATTTTTTAAAACTTTACCTCCTGGTTTTTGAATATCATTTGAACCTCCAATGACGACAATACTTCGTGGGTTCACAAGTTGTTCTGTGATCATCTGAATAAAATTTAAGAAAGGGAATCAATATGCTAAAATAAAAAAAATTATCCTTACTTACGATTTTCAGTAAGTGGAATGAGAAAAGCGAATTATATAAAGATCCAGCTATGGAAAGAGTAATTATATTAATCAGGATCAAATTTCCTCAAAGCGCCCCTGAAAAAATCTGAGTTGCTCTGGTTCATATGTAAAACGGAGTCCTTTTATTGTATTTCGTTTATTGTAAAGACTTATAATACCATCGGCAACTGCTTTTAAATGATCTCGTGTATAAACACGGCGAGGTATTGTCAAACGAACAAGTTCCAAAGCAGGACGGTAGTTCTCTCCGTTTTCCGGATTACGGCCCTTGCTGATATTCCCACGTTCCATCGCTCTTACTCCTGTTTCGACAAATATTTGCGCAGCAAGCATCTGGGCAGGAAATTGGTCCTGATCTATGTGAGAAAGAAATTGTCGGGCATCAAGAAAAATGGCATGACCTCCGGGAGGAAGAACAATTGGAATCCCTGCTTCATGAAGCAATTTTCCTAAGTAATAAGTTTGTTCAATGCGGCTGTTAATGTATGCATCATCAACCATTTCCCTGAGACCCTGTGCATGTGCAGCCATATCACCGGAAGACGTACCTCCGCTACAGTAAGTTCCTTCGTATAGTTGGAGCATTTGCAGAGCCTTTTTATACCATTCTTCATTATCCCTGAATATAAGATTTCCTGATAGATTGGTGAGCATGTCTTTTTTGGAGGAGATTGTAGCTCCATCACCGTAGCTAAACATCTCAAGAAGAATATCAGTAATTGGAACATTTCGATAAGCAGGATCTTTTCTCTGAATAAAACAGGCATTTTCAGCACAGCGGGTTGCATCAAAAAAGACAGGAATATTATGGGATTTACAGTATTCATATACTTCTTTAATATTATCCATCGAAACAGGCTGTCCGCCAGCCATATTTACATTGAACTCAAATGAAACATATGATATCTTTTTCCCTTCTTTGGAAGCTTTTTCGTATAGAGCATTAAGTTTTTTAAGATCAATATTACCTTTCCATGGAAATTCAGAGCTTGTTTTATGTGCTTCATCAATAATTACATCTACAAAGGTTCCGCCGGCTATTTCCTGGTGGAGTTTAGTAGTAGTGAAATACATATTACCAGGAACATAATCTCCGGGTTTAATAAACATTTGAGACATTATATGTTCGGCAGCCCGCCCCTGATGGGTTAAGATGATATATTTATAACCATAGATTTGTTGGGCAGTTTTTATAATTTCATAATAAGAATCCGGAGATGCAGGAGTTTCTATAGCTTTTAAATACGCTGTCCATTGGTCTATACTCATAGCACTTGTCCCTGAGTCGGTAAGGAAATCTATAGTTACATCTTCGGATTTTAGAAGAAAAGTATTGTAACCGGCCTCAACAATGGCTTTATTGCGCTCTTCACGATTTCTCATGCCGACATGTTCAATAGCATGAATGATATAAGGTTTACAAGTAAAAGAATACGCATCAAGATTTGGGATTATCCAATCAAAACGTGCTTCATAGTAAAATTTTGGTTTATTGATAGAAACAAGCGGCGTAATTTTTGCTCTTTGCTCATAAAGTTTAACTATTGCTTTTGCTATCTGTTCCAGCTGGCTGTTCATAAGTGCCCTGCGCGGGATAAGTACCGGCAATAGAGTGCTTTTTTGATAATTGCCCTGAAGGTGAGTACGTATGCCGGAGGTAAGATACAAAGCACATGCTAATGTATTGGCTGAATCGCACTCAGTATTTTTTATAAATTCATCGGAATGAAGATAAACACCATTAAGTCCTCTGGTAAACGGTACTTTACCTTTCTCAAGAATATCGGCAAATTCAGATACCTGGTAATCAATCCAATCAGCATGGAGAAAATTTGTCATTTCCTTCAATCCGGTTGTAAGAACTTCCATTGTTCTTCCTGCCATTCCGCCATAGGTATGAAGTCCCTCAAATATAACAACATAATTTTGATATTTTTCATGGTCTTCAGGGTTGTTTGTAGCCAAGAAGCCGCCTACATTGGTCATGGCATCCTGGCCTGCGTCAAAAAGAAGTGTATTACAGCAGCCTGCAATTTCTTTTATCAACTCACTGACAGTCTTATTTTTAAAAGATTTATCATGTTTAATAAAGTAAAATGCTAACTCAACGATACAAGAGGTATTAAGAATGAGTTTCGTGTTAAAAGAATCAGCAATGTTTTTTATTGCAGATAAATTTTCTAAAGATATCGGACGATAACCTTCTCCTTGAATATCTATATAAATAAAAGAAACTTTTCCTTTGTTTTGTTCCAAAAAACCGGATAGCTCTTTTAAATTGATATTTCCCGGATAAATATGATCTTTATCAAAAGATAACTGGTGATATTTTCCGCCAAAAGATTTAACAATTTCGCATGGTGCGGCAGTATTTCCCACAACAATATTTTCATCTGAAACATGTACCGAACAAAGCAATTTTATACCACCAAAATAGTTATGTATTGGACAAATATATTCTGTTCCGAAAGTTTCCTTAACTGCCTTGATTAAACTATAAAAATTTCTTGCTCCTGCATAAGCTTCATCTCCAATAAAAAGATTACTTATTTGTTCCTGGCTCATTGCTGAACTACCTTGTGTAACCATGTCAAAAGCAACATGATTGGCAGATAATAATCCAACATTAAAATTGACGTTTCTCAGAAGTTTTTTCCTTTCAGACAAATTAAGAAACTGTATATTTCTTATAGATTTAATTTTGTACGGTTCATGTTTAGTCATATTTTTCCCCTCGTATATAAAATTATTGATTTGAGCAAATATTGTAAAACAAAATATTTAAAAAAAACAAATGTATAAAAAAATGACAAAACTCTATACTTGACAACATTACCCATCAATACCATGATCAGCTATCAAACTGATAACATTGCTGAGTTTCTCACCTGATAAATTTTATCACAGAGTTTGTCCTTCTTATAATAGTAAGCAATGAGAACTTATCGAATAATGCATTTCTTCGTTCTTTGATCTGATTCTGATTTTTTGAAACCAGCTTTTCAATTTTGATTATTTCTCTGGTAATTTGTGTTGTCAGGTCATTTGCTGTTTGCTGAATTTCTAATATTACCGTTGGATTTTGTTCAATAAGTTGAATTATTTTATCCAGTTCAAGGACCAGATTAACAATCATTTTAATAGAATGCAGTGTAATATCCTTCAGCTCAGTAAGGTTTGTTTCAACAGGACTGATGAATTCATGTTGAATGATAGAGTCAGCCATGTTTTTAAGGTATACGGTATCGGGTTTGTAATTTGTAAATTGTTCTGTCTTAAAGTTTTCATAAATATTATGCCGGATAATTTCTATTGATTTCGGGAGTTTTCCTGAGCGTGTAGAAATCTTTTCAAATATGGATTCTGTCATTTCATTCCACAGGTATTTAAATTGTTCAGGATCGAGATAACCACAAGTGTTTTTTATTGTATCAATATGCCTTACTTCATCCTGTTTTAATGATGTTAGGATAGTCTTGTAATGCTTGATCACCAGATGTTCTATCTTTTCTTTTATACGTTGGTGCAATTCATGGAAGTCATTGTATAGGAATAGAATAAATTGATAAAACTCTAATTGAAGAATATTCAAACCGTTGAGTAATTGCATATTGTGTTGCCAGTATTCCGGGATTTTTGATATTTTGTTTTTAAGCTTGAGAATTTGGGCATTGTTACTTCTTCTCACTTTAATAAATTTGTTGGGATTGACATGTTTCAGATCATTACTGAGCTGCTGCACAATATAAAAGGTTTTATTAAGCAATAAATGATAAAGGGACTGCAAAGAAGCTTCATTCAAGCTCTGGAATTTTTCATATTGTTTTTCTAATTTGTAGATTTCATGCTTAATGGTCTCACTGATAAGTCCGGCTTCCAATATATTTTTTTCTATATTAACATAACTATCCATTATGGATTCATTCAGTTTCTGGATCTTGGTAATATATTGCAGGCTTATCATGCCCCAATTTTGAAGTAATTCATAGATGGCTTGCTGTATAATCCCGTTCAAATTCGCAAGAAAAAGATTTTTGTATTGGATAGTGTATTTTTTATTGCTGTTAAATGATTTTAGCAGGAAACGATTCCATGTTTTAAAAATAATATCGCGATTAGTATCTTCGGGCTTGATTTTCAGACTATTATATTTAATGTATATTTCTTTGGGAATGCCTTCACTAAGCTTTTCAACTTGTTCTGAGAAATATAACAAAGCATCGGATAAGATCTCAAACTGTTCACTGAAGTTGCTTTCGTCAAGTCCGAGAATAACTTTTTTGGATTCCTGAATTATTTCAGCCTGTGTCAGGCTGGATATTTCTCTTATTTTATTGAAAGAGTCGGAAACAGTAACTACATGGTTAAACTTATTCAGGTGGCTGGTTGATAATAATGTGATTGCTTCAACTGGCTGGTAATGAAAGCTAAAAAGGTCCGTCAGGTATTTTTTGTAAATAGTTTCATCCAGTGTTTTAACCTTGTCATAAAAGATCTGTATATATTCTGCAAGAATAGGATTAGGTGGAAATTTTATTTCAGGTATATTGATTTCACGGGTGGAAACAAAATCAGTTCCTTTTCTAATAAATTCAGATTTATCATATGTATAACTTCCCTTAGTGATCCCAATCTCTATCTCTTTAAAATATGAAGAAGCTTTCACCAACACTACTGTCCCTATGTTTTGGCAAAGTTTGTTTATATTTTCCACATATTGGTGTTCCTGGCCCTCAAATACTTCCGGTATACCAAGAAAAATCAGGTCGGAATTTGATGATTCAACCTGGATAATTTCGTTCACAGGCCTTTGCTCGATTTGATTGTTTAGCACTTTGATTTCAGCATCCATCCTGTACTTATCAAGCACTTTTTCAGCGTCCCTGATCAATCGTTCTTTTTCATCATTGATAGGATTGATTATCAGTATTCTGGCCTGAGCATTTTTCCAGTTATCAGAAAGCCATAAAAATTTGGTTAAGGTTAACATTAATGTGCAATTGTTTCCTCCTCCGCGACACCATATATCGATCTTTTGCCTTTTACCGAAACCTGTTTCTTTGTTATAATCGACCATTAGGATATTTAGGTCAAGGTCGCTGAGAGTTTTGATCATATTCACAAATCTCACAGGGTCCTGACTTTGACGGGCCCATCCTAAAAGGATAGTGTTAGGTTCAACTCCCGAAAAGCCATAAGTGCTGGCAATAGCTTCTATGCCTTCGTATATGTCCTTACATTCGTGCCTCCGGGTAAAAACTCCTTCATATTCACTGCTGTCTTTTGTATCAAGTGCCTGCTGATGCTTTTTGAAAAGAACTTTAGCAGACTTGTTCAGAATGAGATCAAAATTTGATAACAAACCCAGCTTGCCTACAAGATCATTCCCTAATTGTATCAGATGAGGCCTTGTTTTTGTTCCACCACTGAAAAGAATGATATTAGGGCGCCAGTTTCTTTCTTCCAGGCCTTTTTTATCTATTTGCTTTAGAATGGATCTGACGGTGCTTGACCATACACTTTGCCATACATCACCATAGATCAGGGCAAGCTTTTTTCTTTTGATGTAAAAATAAATGCCTGCTAAAATGATCAGAGCTATGATCATGGCAAGTGTGTTAATTTTAAACATTACAGCGAAACACGCTATGAATCCAACGATTCCAAACCATTTGGATATTCTGAAGGATGGCCTGAAGTCAGTACTTGCCCAGCTTTCCAATGCAAATGCCAGATTAATGAAACCATAAGCGGATATGAAAAACATTGTTACAATGGCTGCGATAACATCAAGTTCTCCGATAAGGATGCCAAGTTCTGCAATGATAAAAGTCAGGATCAGTGCATTTCTGGGTTCCTTGTTGATACCATAGCCTTTTCCGAAAACCCCGGGAGTTATTTTGTCCTTTGAAATAGCTTGAAGGATCCTTGGACCTCCCAGGATACCACCTAAAGCGGATGACAGAGTTGCACCCCAGATGCCTGCAACCACAAGAGGTGCGGACCAGGCAATATGCATCAAGAAGTTATTATCTGTCAATAATAGATCCCTGTCAACATACAGTGCAAGTAATAATGCAAGTGAAAGATAAATGATCAAACCTACAAGTATTGCCGCGAGTGTGCCGATTGGAATGTTTTTTCGGGCATTTTTCAAATCTCCCGACATGGCAACACCAACAGTAAAACCTGTTACAGCAGGAAAAAAGATAGCAAATATGGTGATCATAGAAATACCATCATGGACAGGAAACCAGGAAATATCAGCAGGATTATAAATATCATTTGTTATGAATCCGGCAAATATGGAAATAAGTGAGAGTCCTATGGCAGCAAGAATGATAAATTGAGCCTTTATGGCGATTGAGGTGCTGATGAAAGCAATGATTACCAGTAAAATCAGTATAATTGTTCCAACTAAACGATAACTTAGTATACCAGGCTCCAGGCCTGTTATTTGGCTTATTGTTTCAATACCCAGGAAATTCTCACAGAAACCAATTATATATAAGGCAATGCTAAAAGCTGTTCCTGCAAAAATCGTTATTCCGATGGCTCCTCCCATTGGTAATCCTAAGCTTCGCGATAAGATATAATAGATTCCACCGGTCTTGATATTTTTATCTGTAGCAATGCTGGAAATGCTCAGTCCGGTGGAAACCGAAATTACATGAGCGAGTATAATAATCCCAAAGGCAGTGATCAAACCTGCTTGGCCAACAACCCAGCCTAAACGCATATACATGATTACTCCAAGAATGGTAAGTATTGACGGAGTAAATACTCCTGCAAATGCACCAAATTTTCTGGGATGTGATAATGACATAGAAAAAAATTAGGATCATATTATTACAATTACAAATCTAAAGAAATTATAGGAAAGTCAGTTATTGATGATAAGTATAATTACTAAACCTGAATAATATCCCGAAAGGAGGGGGTTGTTTGATTGGAACAATTTTGAAATAAAAAGGTATAATGAATACAATAAAAAACAGGATGATGAAGTTTTTTATGAGAAGTATAATATTTACGTTATTAGCGTATACTAATTAATTCACTATACAATAATAAAATATCCTGAAAGAGTAAATTTGCTTTTTAATATTTTATAACTTTGCCAAAACCACATCTTGTATTATCTATTAATTTTAAATTGAATAGCTATGAAAAGGACAATTCTATCTTTTCTCGTTTTACTTGGTGCTTTCTCTTTTATCAATGCTCAAAACCTTAAAAAAGAAAAAGTTAAAAATCCAAATGCCCCGGTAATATCTTTTGAAAAAACTGTACATAATTATGGTACTATTTACAAGAATTCTGATGGCACGTGTGAGTTCAAGTTCTTTAATACAGGAAAAGAACCCCTGATACTATCGAGGCCCAAATCTTCTTGTGGATGTACTGTCCCGACTTGGCCTAAGCAACCTATCCTGCCTGGTAAAAGTAATGTTATCAAAGTGACCTATTCAACCACAAGAGTGGGGCCAATAAACAAAAATGTAACGATTTATTCTAATGCGTCGAATTCTCCAGTCGTACTAAAGATTAAAGGGAAGGTGATAAAAACACCAACTGAGGTTATGCCGGAGAAACAAATTGATAAAAGTGCGACACCGGTGAATAAATAAAACCAGAAAAAATGATTCCCGATAAAATAATATCGGGATTTTTAATTACTTATAAACGAAAATCTACAAAATATGCCTGGAATTTCTGATAAGGGCAGGATGATGCCGGAGTCCCCAATACGTAAGTTGGTTCCATTCGCTGAGGCGGCCAAAAAAAAAGGCATCAAGGTTTATCATCTGAATATAGGACAACCGGATATTGAAACCCCTCAGGTTGCATTGGATGCTATTCGTAACTTTCATGATAAGGTAATTGAATATAGCCATTCAGCCGGAATACTTTCATTTAGGGAAAAGCTTACCGAGTACTATAAAAAACACAATATTAATATTACGGCAGACGAGATTATTGTTACTGCCGGTGCATCAGAGGCCATCTTATTTGCCATAAGTAGCTGTCTTGACAATGGAGATGAGATGATCATCCCGGAGCCTTATTATGCCAATTACAATGGATTTGCTATCAATGCCGGAGTGATCGTAAAACCAATTGTCTCACATATTGAAACAAGCTTTGCTCTCCCGCCGATTGAAGATTTTGAAAAAGTGATTACGCCAAGAACCAAAGCTATTCTGATATGCAATCCGAATAATCCCACCGGTTATCTATATTCTAAAGAAGAACTGGAGGTTTTAAGGGATATCGTTAAAAAATATGATCTCTACCTTATAGCTGATGAAGTATACCGGGAATTTTGCTATGATGGGAAACAACATTATTCGGCAATGAATTTGAAGGGGATTGAAAATAACGTAATACTTGTTGATTCTGTATCAAAGCGTTACAGTGCTTGTGGTGTACGTATCGGGTTTATGATATCGAAAAACAAGGAGGTGATGGCAACAGCGCTAAAATTTGCACAGGCAAGGTTAAGTCCGCCCGGATTGGGCCAGATAGCAGCAGAGGCTGCAATAGATACTCCCGATACATATTTTGAAAATGTTTTGAATGAATATCTTGCCAGGAGAAAAGTGGTGGTTGAGTCGATCAATGCTATTAAAGGAGCTTTCTGTCCTGATCCAAGCGGTGCCTTCTATGTTGTGGCTAAACTGCCCATTGACAATTCGGATAAATTCTGCCGTTGGTTATTAGAAGATTTTAGTTATAATAATGAAACTATCCTGCTGGCACCTGCAACAGGGTTTTATTCCACAAAAGGAAGTGGCTTGAATGAAGTCAGAATAAGCTATGTTCTGAATGTGAATGACTTGAAAAAGGCCATGAAATGCCTGGAAGAGGCTTTAAAAGTTTATCCGGGAAGACAGGATTAGAGTATGGGGTTTAATAGTTTCTTTTTAACTATTCAAAGTCCGGGTACAACAGATATTTCTTTCTTATCTTTTTATACTGATCCAGATCTTCCTGCCAGGTTAGTCTTATTTCCTGCTGGTTTTTACCCTGTTTGATTTGTTCAATTAGTTCACTGTTGCCAACTAATAGGTTGAAATAATTATTGAAGAATTCTTCTTTATCAGATAGATATTCATACATATCAATTAACCATTGTAAGTTGATCTGGTTGAGATTTTTCGTGTAATCAATTGTATACTCTCTCAGGTTGACCCCATAACATTCTATATCGCAGTACTTGGGGCATGTAGCCCCGGAACGGCTTCCCGGTTTGAATAAGTAACTGCCAATCAGATAATCGGGATGTCCTATAACCTGGAAAGGCTGATCAGTTCCCCTGCCAACACTTATGATCGTTCCTTCAAATAAAGCCAGTGAAGGATAAAGATAAACAGAAAACATATTTGGTAAATTAGGCGAAGGTGTTACAGGTAATTGATAGAGCTTATTGTGATCGTAGTTGGACAATTTAATCACTTTAAGATCACATTTAATATTATTCTTTAACCATCCTTCATTGTTTACCATTATTGCATATTCACCAATTGTCATCCCATAAACAATAGGAACAGGATGAAGGCCGACGAATGACCTGAATTTTTCATCGAGTAATGGCCCGTCAACATAAAAACCATTGGGATTAGGCCTGTCAAGAATGATCATTGGAATGTTGCGTTCTGCACAGGCTTCCATCACATAAGTCATAGTTGAAATATAAGTATAAAACCTAACTCCAACATCCTGAATATCAAAAATTACAATATCTGTTTTTCTAAGATCCTTCCGGGTTGGTTTATGTTTTTTACCATATAGTGAAATTATGCGTAAACCGGATACAGGGTCTTTAGTGTTTCGGATTTTCTTTCCGGCATCTTCATTGCTCCTGAAACCATGTTCAGGACAAAACACTTTAATGATATTTATTCCGGAATTCAACAGGCTATCAACCAGGTGTGTGTTATTAATAAAAGAAGTATTGTTTGCAACAACGGCAACTTTTTTCCCTTTAAGGAGAGGAAGATATAAATGGGTTTGCTGTGCACCTACAACAATATCATCTAATGATTTTAACTTTATTTCCTTGAATGTTTGTACTTGTAAAAATGCTGTAAAGGAAAGCAAGACGGATATACCTATTAATATTTTTATGATTGATCTAATCATTGTTTTATTAGTATCTTAAACCTTCATTTCTTTCTCCCGAAAGCTTTCAGGATCAATAGAAAATTTTTCTTCACATTCTGTTTCATATTAATGATAAGAATTACAGAAGCAAAATTGTTATTCAACATTTATCTTCCAGTTTGTTTAGGGTTAATCAACATTAACAATTTAAAAACTGGTTGGAAAAGATTTGGGTAGAATGCTAATGCTTTATTTAAGCTGATAAATAATGCAGATTTATTTGAATATGCAAAGTTAAAAAATTTTCCCAATGATTTTGATACATTTGTAAAAAAGTTTTAACTGAGTTGTGAACTTTTAACCTTGAACCTTGAATTTTGAACTATTTATAGCCAGGCGAATCCTGAAAAGGGACAAGGATAGTCTTTCCGGTCAATATGTCAGGATAGCGATCATCAGCATAGCACTTGGCCTGGCTGTAATGATAATATCTGTTTCAATCGTTACCGGGTTCCAGCAAGAGATCAAGGATAAGGTAATAGGTTTTGGATCCCATATCCGGATTGTTAATTATGATTTTAATAAATCCTACGAATCGACACCAGTATATAAATACCACCCATTTTATCCGTTCATGGATACAGTCGACGGTATACGCCATATCCAGGTTTTTGCTGTTAAGGCCGGGATTGTAAAGACGGATGATCAAATCCAGGGAATAATATTAAAAGGTGTAGGGCAGGATTTTAACTGGTCCTTTTTCCAGGAAAAGATTATTAAAGGTCAGCATTTTATTGTTAATGATTCGGTTAAAACTGATGATATTTTGATTTCAAAAATGCTGGCCGATAAAATAAAAATCAAATTAGGTGAAACAGTACGCGTATATTTTGTTACGGAAGGACAAAAACAACCAAGGGGAAGGAAATTCAGGGTATCAGGTATTTATGAAACAGGGCTGGAAGAGTTTGATAGACTTTATCTGATCGGGGATATCGGACATGTTCAAAAGCTGAACAATTGGAATAAAAACCAGGTTGCAGGATTTGAGGTATTTATAAATGATTTCAAAAAGATTGATGAAATGGGTGATTTTATCAATCATGAAATTGGCTACGATCTCAGGTCAAATACCATTAAATATCTTTATCCGCAGATTTTCAACTGGTTGGATCTACAGGATATGAATGTTATCGTTATCATTGTATTGATGGTGTTAGTTGCCGGAATAACTATGATCTCAACATTACTTGTACTGATCCTTGAGCGAACCAATATGATAG
>JAUWGC010000066.1 GCA_030606625.1 Bacteroidales bacterium
GACAACTACATTTTTAAACCCGTTGATATAAATTATTTCGTACCTAACGGTACTTGATGTTAACAACGAAATTTATTATCTACCAATATGTAGTCCCTACCGGGACTTTCGAAAAACAATCCGGTCTAAAAAATCAAATACGACATCTAATTACATTTACTGTTTTCCGCACGTTTAAAATTTTCCTCTGTAACCATTGATTTTATTAGGATTGGTTTTCGTTTTGGGTGCTGTATTGCGTAAAACAGGAATAAAGTATAAACAAAAATAAATCAGATCTGAGCTTTGGATTTTCGTCCGAATAGGAAAAATGCACTGAAGAAAGCATAAAAAGTAACTCCAGCCTGGGTCTCGATGGTATCTTCAAAAAGCATTGATAACGTGATGATTATAAAAAAGGCCAGGTAGTAATAATCATTGAACATTTTTAGCTTCAGGGGTGGATATAGGAAAGAAAACAAAAACCATATCAGTCCGAATATGCCAAAACCGATGAAGATTGCCATGAACTGGTTATGTGAACGCCACCTGAATCGTTTTTCGAGTGAAGAATTCATCTTTTTATATTGCTTGTTGAAAACCTGATTCATATCACCTGTTCCAACACCCAGCCAAAAATTTTCTTTGATGATCTTTAAAGATGTTCTCCAGTATTCAAATCGCTGCATTACAGAGTTGCCGCTTGGATTTTTTGTTACCTGGTACATCTTAAATGCCCAGACAGTTTTGTAAAGCCTGACATGAAAGTTTGGTTTTTCGTGGTAAAAGCTATTTGCCACCCCATTTTCCACAAGCCTGACTTCTTCATCAGTTAATTTACTCACTCCTATGGTATCTTTCCGGTATCCTTTTGATGTCAAAAACCGGATCAGCGTGAATTTCAAATCCTGTGATTTCTTGTCTTTACCATCAAAATCAAAGTCACTTCGTTTGTTCCATGCATCCCTCATCTCGTTTGTCGCAATATAGATCCAGACATAATTACCATTCTCTGTTTGCTTATTTGTAGTATCATGCCAATAATTATTGCCTTTGCCCGTAACTTTTTCAAGTTTTGTCAGGTCAACATGATTGACTTTATTAACATCCTTAATGATCCTGTTCAGATAAATGATAGCCACAATAGCCACAATAAAAATGACAGCCAGTGTGGATATCCTGGCCAGCAGGTTTTTTTTCTTCATTATCAGATAAAGCAACAATATGAAGGTTGTTATTGATAAAACCACTATTCCTGTCAGTGAAACGGAAATAAACAGATAAGCTACCAGCCATGAAAGAATTATAAAATAAATTACTCTATTGAAAATTTTATCAGGACTCCTTTCAAAAATTGAATAAACCAGGAAGAATATGGCCAGGACGATCATTAAACTAAAGCGAATATGTGAGATAAATATGGAAATATCCCGGATATCAATTACTTCTTTTGTTAATAGTATGTTGGTACACAATAAGGTGCCTATAATGACTGCAGCAACAAATATCAGGATCAATCTTCTGAATTTTACCTTGTCTAAGGCTTCGGAGGTGGAAATGATCAATGGCAGGATGAAAATGGGCAGTTTAACACGCAAGTCTTTCAGGGCATAGTCGAAATCATTAGTGAAGATCAGTCCGATGATGTGAAGCAGGTATATTGATACAAAAATCAGGGCAGGAGCATTGGATTTTCTAAAGAATTTCCTGAATATTAAAATGACGGCATTAATAATCATGGCGAGGCCGAAAGGAATAAACAGTAAAACCTTTTGTATAACTGAGTTCTCTTTAATAAAGCGTATTCCTTTTTCCCTGTTCAGGTTATCAATAATCAAAACACCCGACAGGTAAAATTGAGTTACACTTATCAGATATTTTGATAATGGCAATGCAACGACCATCAATGCAAGGCCAAACAAATACATGTACGATATTACCTTCTGATTCTGCATAATAAATTGTCTACTGTCAACTTCTTCACCTACTGCCGACTGTCTACTGTCGACTGTCGACTTCTTCACCTACCGCAATAATTAATTCCAATTCCCTGGCTGTTTTTTCATACATAAATCGTTTTTCAACCAGGGCTCTGCCGTTTGCTCCAAATTTAGCTCTTAATTCTTTATCTTTTGCCAATAGTAATATTTTTTCAGCAAATTTTTCAATATTTGTATCATTAATAAGGAATCCGTTTTTTTCATTAATAACCAGTTCCGGGTTGCTACTTGTATTGAATGCAATCACAGGTTTTTTACCGGCCATTGCCTCAACGATAACATAACCAAATCCTTCCCACAAGGATGACAAGGCAAAAATATCAATGGAATCCATAAAAGCCTTCATATTACTGATAAATCCGGGAAAGATCACTTCTTTGGAAAGCCCGTGAGAATCTGCTTTTTTGTGTAACAGATCCTTCAGCTTTCCTTCACCTGCAATGATCAGTTTAAAGTTCAGGTTCGCCGCCTTAAGCTTTTCAGCAATTTCAATCAGTAGTTCCTGGCCCTTTTGGGGAACCATTCTTCCTGCATTTCCAATCACGATTTCATCGCCTGTTCTATGGAAAATCTTTTCCGAAGGCAGGCTGTCATATTCTTTAAGGTTTATACCATTATATATTACGTGGATCTTACTATTGTCAAAAAGGTTGGGATTATTTTCCAGAATGGTTTTTTTCGTTTCAAAGGAGTTGGCAATAATTTCAGTGATACAGTATTTGAATAATAACCTGTTAAGAAGGGTGTTCCTGATAGGAATAGCACTTCCCCTGCGATAAAACACCTTTTTGACCCCGGCGAGTTTTGCTGCTATTCCTGCTATCTTAAGATCGGAAGGTAAATTGATGATCAGGGTTTGGATTTTATTTCTTTTGAGATATTTTCTTACCCGAAATACTTTATAAGGATTCAGAAAACTAAGGTTTGAAATACAGATGGTTTTAAGTTTTATTCCTGTCTTATCAAGTTTTGACAACAATACACTTTTTCTGCTTGTAATAAAATGGACTTGATATCCTTTATCCTGCAAACAGGTGGCCATATCAAAGTGCCATTTTTCTCCTCCTCCCCATGCTTTATGAGAATTGAAAAAACAAATGGTCATAAGCCCTGGTTTAAGGTTTGAGTTTTATACAACATCCTCAGTTTTGCATATTTGAGGAAGGTCGAATAAGCCGAATTCCTGCATATAACATACCCATAGTAACCGTCAAGGAAGCCGAGTTTAAGGATATAACTCTTAAAAAACTTAAAAAACGGGTTCAGGGTCATTATTAAGTAATTGTTTTTCCTTCCTTTTTTAAAAAGTCCGTTCGCTTTGATAGTTGAAAATTTATTGATCTGATCCAGGTGCTGGTCAATGGTATAAAAGGAATAATGCAGCAGGTCGCCATGGAGGATATTTTTCGATGCTCCATGCTGCAGCTCAAATTTGTCATGCGGGTTTTCTCCCTGCCAGGATCCTTTCCGGCTGTCCCACAACCGTAGTTTCCGGTCAGGATACCAACCACAATGCCTGATCTGTTTTCCGCAATATTCAGTTAAACGATTGAAATAATATCCGTCGTAATTCCAGTTATCTTTTACTTCTTTTATTGAATTCCTCAATTCATCTGATAAAGCTTCATCCGCATCAAGCGAAAGTATGTGAGTGTTGGAAGCCTGAGTGACGGCCCAGTTCTTTTGTTCAATATAGCCTTCAAACTTGTGTTTAACAAATTTTACATGATATTGTTCACAGATCTCCTCTGTCCTGTCTGTTGAGAAGGAATCCACCACAACAATCTCATCTGCTATCTCTTGTGCCGATTTAATACAGCGCTCAATATTTTTCTCTTCATTAAGTGTAATGATGACAACTGAGATCCTGGTCATGAAGAATAGGATTAATAATTTGACTGTCAAAGATAATATTTTTCAGGTTATTTCTTCCAGAAAGCTTTAGAGAACAGGATCAGTACGGTGAACAGTTCCAGTCGCCCCAGGAGCATCAGAAATGACAAAAACCATTTACCGATAATTGGTATTTCAGCATAATTATCGTCAGGGCCTACCATGCCTATACCCGGCCCTATGTTGCCTAATGTAGCTACCGTCGAACCAATGGCTGATTCAAAGTCGAGCCCCAATATTGACATGAATAAGGTTCCAAAAACAAATATGATCATGTAAATAAGAAAAAACGCCATGATCTTGTAGATGATATCCCCTGAGACAGCTTTTCCACTTAGCCGGACAGGAATAATGGCTTGTGGATGGATCAGCCGCTTAAGTTCCAGTGTGCTGTTTTTAAATAAAAGTAACTGGCGGACGACCTTGATCCCACCACCCGTAGAACCGGCCATACCACCGACAAACATCAGCATAAAAATGATAAACCATAACACACCCGGCCATAGCATATAATTGGCAGTTATATATCCTGTTGTGGTGATGATCGACACCACCTGGAACAAGGAATCACGGATGGCTTTTTCAATGGGTTCTACACTCAATATGATTAGTGACAAGGTTATGATCAGCCCGGAAAAGAAGATCAGGTAAATGAAACACCTGAATTCTTCGTTACGCCATACTTTCTTCAGCTGTCCATGCAAAGCGAAATAATGCAGGGTGAAACTGGTGCCTGCAAGGATCATAAAGACAATGATCACGTACTGGATAAATGGTGAATAGCCTGTGATACTGTTGTTTTGGGTTGAAAATCCCCCGGTGGCAAGAGTTCCGAAAGTATGGCATAAGGCATCGAAGAGGTTCATTCCCCCACTGACCAATAATATGGTTTCAGCAATGGTGAGTATCAGGTAGATACCCCAGAGCCTTTTGGCTGTCTGGGTAATACGGGGATGTAGCTTATCCTTGGTTGGCCCGGGCATTTCCGCAGCATAAAGCTGCATACCCCCAATACCCAGCACAGGCAGGATAGCTACAGAAAGGACGATAATGCCCATGCCTCCTACCCAGTGAGTCATGCTTCTCCAGAATAAAAGACCTTTGGGAAAGGATTCAATATCAGTCAGGATACTGGCACCGGTAGTTGTAAATCCCGACATGGTTTCAAAAAAGGCATCTGTAAATTCCGGTATTGCCCCGCTGATGAGAAAGGGCAGGGTGCCGAATAAGGAGACGATTACCCATGTCAGAGAAACAATGATATAACCTTCTCTTTTCCCAATGTGTTTATTGATATTTCCCCGTGTTACGAACAAGAGGATTGCACCGGCTGAAGCAGTGATAAAACCGGAGATCAAAAGAGCATTGCAGCTTTCCCTGCAATACAATAATGAAAAGAGATAACCGGCAAGCATGAAGAACCCCTCTAATAACACCAGGAATCCCATGATTTTGATGATGATCTTAATATTGATGTCCGACCTGTTTAACATGCTTAACAGAACAAATTAGTTGAAGAAGCGACCTACCTTTTGAATGTCTTCAGGTAATGAGAAAATAACTACTTTATCATTTTCCCGGATCTGCAGATCTCCCACAGCAATATAACTTTCCTTGCCCCTGATAATGCCACCAACAATTGCTCTTTTGGGAAAGCCCAGGTGACTGATGGGTTTCCTGGTGACAAGGGAACGAGGCTTGACTACAAATTCCATAACTTCTGCATTGATGCCACTGAGACATTTGATGCATGTGACTTCTGCATTCATAGTAAACCGAACGATATAGCTGGCTGTACTTAACTTTTTGTTAATGATACTGTCGATGCCAATTTCCTGGGAAATATCAATGTATTCTATGTTTTCTACCAGGGCAATGGTTCGTTTTACACCGTACTTTTTGGCATGCAGGCAGGCAATGATATTTGACTCGGAACTGTCAGTGACTGCAATAAAAGCATCAATGTTGCGAATATCTTCATCTTCAAGCAGCTGGACGTCGCGGGCATCACCGTTGATGACCAGTACTTCTTCAAGGTAATCGGCTAATTGTTGGCTTTTCTTCTTGTCTATCTCGATCAATTTGATATTCAAGCTTTTCTCAATCAGTTTGGCAGTGGTTCTTCCAACACGGCCACCTCCTACGATCATAACATTTTTAATCTCTATCTTTCTCTTACCGCCAAGCTTAAGCAGATCGTTAATGCCACCGGGTTTGGTAATGACATAGATCAGGTCATCGGCTATCATTTTATCGTTGCCTTTAGGTATAATAGTTTCACCTTGACGGTGAATGGCTACGGCACGGAAATCAAGATGGGGATATTTTTTAGCAATTTCGTTCAGGGTCTTATCGGCAACAGGAGCGTTTTCTTCCAGTTTGATGAGAAACAGGAACAACTTCCCGTCAGAAAAATCAAATACCTCAGTTGCTGCTGTCTGCTTCAAAAGATTGGAGATCTCATTAGCTGCAATGCTTTCCGGGCAGACAAGGGAATCAATACCCATCTGGTTAAAATAGGATTGATTGGCCTTCTTTAAATATTCAAGGTTATTGATACGGGCAATCGTTCGTTTGGCTCCAAGTTGTTTCCCCAATGAGGCGGTAACAATATTCGTTCGCTCATTATGAAGAACAGAGATTAAAAGATCGGCCTTTTTGATGTTAGCACTTTTAAGCACCTCGATAGAAGTGGAATCACCTTTGATGGCAAGCAGGTCCGAATGCGATTCCACCATTTTTATAAGGTCTTCGTGAGGATCTACAACAATAATGTTGTGATTTTCCAGAGATAGTTCCTGTGCCAGATACAGGCCAACCTCACCGTCTCCCGCAATGACAATGTTCATGTCAGTTAAAATTATTTACCCTGCGAATATAATTTATTATCTGCAAAAAAAACAAATGTTGCCATATAATTTCAACATACCCAACCACCAACCACCAACCACTAATCACTATTCAACTCCACTTTTTCAATAATCTCCAGCGTATCCGGATTAATAACCTCCAGCGTCACCTTCCTGCCATCAATATGGAACAGGCACAGGGCATACTGTGTTGAGAAGGCTTTCACGGCTTTGCTCCAGGGAAACCTCTCCTGCCCGTAATAGGGTGCGCCGGCAGAGCCGTTGGTGATCTGCCAGAAAGGCCTGGAGATGACCAGCTTCCGGTGAGACCATTCGGGTGGGTAAATCCTTGTTGATGGCATCAGCTTCATGCGGCAGTAATTATGTTCATCGCCACAAAGCAAGGCAATGGCCTTGGTGCTGTGGTTGATCATCAGGTCAAGGAACTCATCGCGCCGCTCAATGATGCCTTTCTTAACCGGCTCACCTGCAATATACGGCCGGTAATCATTATTGCCGCTATACCACATGTCATCCGCTGCATGCCCGCCATTGGGGAAAGCCGGGGTGTGGATGGTTACAAACACATGGTCGATGTTATTGTCCTTTTCCAGCTTCTTCAGCGTCTTCTTCAGCCAACCTAATTGGTTGTCCATGATATAGCCGTGGATGTTGCCTCCGGTGTACCGGACCAAGTCAGCAGTGGGTGCATACCAGTAATTGGAGTTCATCACAATCATGGCAATATTGCCATATGTATAACAAAAAACCGACTCCTCGTAAGCTGGAAAATCCATGTTGTTCTTGTCCGGATCACATTCCGACCTGTCCTCGCTCTTTAGCCCGCTAAGCGGGTTGACAACATTCTCAGCGAACAAGGCTTCGGACGACCCGGTGGCAAAAGGAAACCTGTCAATATATATGTCTCTTCCCGTTTCATTATCAAATATATAATTGATAGCCTCATGGTTGCCCATGCCCACGACAAATGGTATGTAATGGGCAAAAGGTTCAACGGCTCTTTTCCAGTTGGCATACTCAAGCCTGGTCTTTTCCACATCATCAGAGTACCCATTGATCAGGTCGCCGGTGAACTGGAAGAAAGCTGCCCCCTGTTGCAGGGCCAGCGCCCCGAGTTTCTTTATCATATAAGCATTGGTGCCGTATATATTACGCTCACCTCCCCCCTGCCCTGCCCGGCTGTCGCTGGCATAGGCAAAGGTGAAAGGCTTCCGGCTTCCGGGAAAAGGAGCTGTCCGGAACGAATAGGTTTCGGCATTATCACCGCAAAACACCGTATAATCATATTTTGTTCCCGGTTGCAGGCCTGTAACCTGTATCTCATGGTCGACAACAGGTTGATCATCACTGAATTCCATGCCGTTCACCTCCACACTCAGTATAACCGGCTGGTTTGTCTTAAAGGAGATGATAACGCTTTTCGGAGTCAGGACGTTAAGGAACGGCCCTTCGGTGATGGAAACATCTGTCTCAAAAGGGCCTTTGCCCTTCATGTTGACCTTACCGTCATAAATGATGGTTCCGTCTCCGTCGATAATACGGTAACCCATCTTCAGCCTGCCGAACAGTTCCCACTTGACAAGATCATACTTTCCCGACATTTCAGTGATATTGATCTCTGCCTTTCCTTCCGATACCGGGGCATCATTCCAGAAAAAAACCGGCTGTGGTATCCTGGCCTTCCCCATATCAATAAAACCGTAACAGATCTTTCCCGAAAGGCCCGGCCTGCCGAAGTCAAAGGCTATACCTTTGGCGGAACCTGAGAGGCTTTTTTCTATCATGGGGAGTTGATACACCTTTTCCGGATCACGGAGGTAATATTTCATTTGAGTATCCGGATTGATAAAGCACAGGCGACCGGCACTGTCATATTTAATATTTGAATATACCGCCGGGATTTCCATCTGAGCATATAAAGAAGGTACAATTGTGTATAATAACAATACGATGATCGTACGGTTAAGGCATTTTAGAAAATGTATTAATTTCATTTTAGTATTGTTTTATAATAAGAATAGCTTACTTTTGCCACTGGTCAAAAAATCGGGTTAAAGATTTAGTGTACAAAGTTGATAATAATTAATTAGGAATGAAAACCAAATCCTGTTTTCTTTATTTTTCCATTATTGCCATTTTCCTGATCACTTCCTGCATTCCGCAAAAAAAGATCCTTTACCTGCAAGACATACCTAAAGAAGACACTGCAACTCACATGAAGCATGAGGTGAAGATGGATTACAAGGTCCAGCCCGGTGATAATCTTTACATTCAGATCTTCAGCCTTGAAGCAAAAGCCATGGAGTATTTTAACAGGGAATCAACATCCACAAGCAACTATTACAATGACATCGGCGTTTACCTGAACAGTTATTCAGTAAATGATTCAGGTTACATAGATTTTCCGTTGGTTGGGAATATCTATGTGAAGAACAATACAATAGAGGAGATCAAGCAGAAAATGCATACGGTGATCAATGAGTACCTGACCGAGACTACCGTAATTGTTAAACTGGTGAATTTCAACATCTCGCTGTTGGGGGAATTCAAAAGGCCCGGCCAGTACAAGATCTATCAGGACAACATCAACATCTTTGAAGCCATTTCCATGGGAGGAGACCTTACGGACTTTGCCAAGAGAAATAAGATATGTTTGATCCGGCAGACGAAGGACGGGTCGGTCATACACCGCCTCGACCTGAATGACAAACGGATCCTTGAATCAGATTACTACCTGCTGAAGCCAAATGATATTGTTTACGCAGAGCCCCTTAAGGGAAAACAGTTCTCATTTGCTGAATTCCCATATGCATTGCTCTTTTCAACTATAGCAACAACTTTATTAATTATCGCTTTTTTCCAGAAATAATCTTAAAAAGTAAACCGACGTGGATCAAGAAAGAATATACGATGTCAGCAAGGAAGAACCTATTGATTACAAGGCGCTGTTCTTTAAATTTTACCGTTACTGGTACTTCTTTGCCTTCACTATTATCATTGCTTTCATCCTTGCTTTTCTGTTCAACAAATACACAAAACCCATTTATGAGGTTTCAACCACTGTCCTTATTAAAACCGAATCCTCAGTGGACCCCCAGGATATTATTGGCATGGGATTCATGGGAAGAAAATATCAGAATATCGAGAACCAGATGGGGATACTGAGATCCTATCATCTTACCAACCGCACCGTCAAAAAACTCGATTTCGGGGTCTCCTATTATGAAGAAAAGGATTTTATGAACTTTGAGCTTTACAAGGAAGCTCCTTTTACTGTTGTTTATGATACCAGCCACCCCCAGCCTCTTAACCTGAAGTTCTATGTAACCATTCTTTCCGGCAGCAAGTTCATGCTGAATGCAGAAGGCGTTGATATCAACCTTTATGATTACGGTAAATTGGAAAATATTGAAGGAAAAAAGCTCGGGGCCATCAACCTTGACGAGGAATATTTCTTTGGCGAGATCATTGAAACCCCGGATTACAAGTTCCGGATCGTCCTTAACAGCCGTTACAACCCGGAAAAAGACCCTGACAGGAAGATGTATTTCTTTTTCAACAGCATCCAGTCCCTGACAAATCGTTTTCGCGGGCTGGAGATCGAACCTACCGAGAGGGAAGCATCCCTTCTGAATATTACGATCAAAGGTGACAATGTGAAAAAACTGGTTGAATTCCTGAACACACTGACGCTGGAATACCTGGCCCGCGAGCTGGAGAAAAAGAACCAGGTTGCAAGTAACACTATCGACTTTATCAATTCCGAGCTGTCAGAAATTGAAGATTCACTGATCTATTCGGCACAAATCCTGGAAGACTTCCGCATTAATCATGAGGTCATGGATATCGACTTCGAGGCACAGCAGGTGTTTGAATTCATGAAATCATTGCAGGAAAATAAAGCCGAACTGGTCGTCAAATCCAAGTATTACAAGAATCTGAAGGACTATATTGTAAAAAACAAGGATAACCTTGATAAGCTGGTCGTTCCATCATCTATGGGTATCGAGGACCCACTTCTCAACCAGCTTGCCGTTGAATTAATACAGCTTTACAACCAGAAGACTGAGAAGTTATCTGCGGCAACGGAAAAGAACCCCTTTGTTGCAGAGCTCAACCTGAGGATCATAAACACCAGGGATGCACTTCTGGAGAACATTAACAACATCATTAACACTTCCAACATTTCCATAAAGGATATCGATGGCCGTATAAGCCAGATGCAACAGCGCATACAGCGACTTCCGGGTACACAGCGCAGGCTGTTCGGCTTCGAACGTCAGTTCAACCTCAACAATGCTATCTTTACATACCTTTTAGAGAAACGTTCCGAGGCCCAGATCACCGAGGCATCCAATTTCCCTGACAACGAGATCATCGACGTGGCAAGGGAAGACGGCAGATCACAGGTTGCACCCAAAAAAAGCATGAATTATATGATAGCGATCATTCTCGGGCTCATCCTGCCTGTCCTTTACATCCTGGGAAAAGATTACTTTAATGATAAGATCCTCGAGCGGAAGGATGTGGAAAAAATTACAAATCTTCCCATCATCGGCCATGTGATCCACAGTGCCAAGCTTACAAACCTGGTGGTGCCCGATTACCCAAAATCCTCTATTTCCGAATCATTCCGTCTTATAAGAACCAACCTGCAATACATAACTAAGGGCAAGGAAAAACAAACCATCATGATCACCTCCGACATGGTCGGGGCCGGCAAGACCTTTATCACCCTAAACCTTGCTTCCATCTATGCCTTTTATGGAAAGAAAACACTGTTGCTCGGGTTCGACCTTAGAAAACCAAAGATTTATCAGGACTTCGACATCGAAAATACCAACGGGATCAGTACATACATGATCCATAAAAATAATTTGGACGAGATCATCCAGAAATCACATGTAGAAAACCTCGACATCATCACTGCAGGGCCTGTTCCACCTAACCCTGCCGAGTTGATCGCCTCCCCGCAAACCGATGAACTGTTCATTGAACTCAAGAAACGGTACGATTATATCATTATTGACACTCCACCGGTAGGTATTGTAACCGATGCTTTCCTTCTGATGAAACATACTGATGCCAACATCTTCATCGTCAGGCAGAACTACACCCTTAAGAAGGTGTTCGGTTCCATCATCAAGGACGTTGAAAACCGTGAAATGCCGAATATATGCATTCTGATCAACGATGTGAAGATTGGCAAAAGCAGTTACGGATATGGCTACGGTTACGGCTATGGTTACGGCTATGGTTACGGCTATGGCTACTGTTACGGCTATGGCTACGGTTATTACACCGACGACAGCGAAAGAAAGAAAACACCGGTTATTAAGCGAATATTTAATAAGGAATGATAGGGGCCGTTGGGCCGTTGACCGTCTGGCCGCTAGCTACTTGCCAACTGTCGACTGTCTACTGTCGACTTCTTCACTCCCTACTTCTTACTTCTTACTAATCACTAACCACCAGTCACTAATCACTGTCTCTAATCTCTCAATTCTGTACTACTCTTAAAAGAGACGCAGGGATCTTCACAAAAACCACCTGCCCAACCCCACTAATCTCCACCCTAACCTTCTGCTTTCCATAGATCCTCACAAGAGTTCCTTCCAATCCTTTCATCGGCCCCTGGGTAACCACAACTTCCTGCCCTACACGATACTTATCCATATTCGCAATCACCTCTTCCCCTTCACTGACGAATGACCTTATGGCTTCAATCTGCTGGGGAGGAATGGGAACAGCCTTGCCCTCACATGCAACATAGCGCACAACACCATTCACATTCAGGACATCATAATAACGCTTTTGTGAAATAAATACAAAGACATATGACCGGAACAGGGGCTCTTCGACCCACTTCTTGCGGTCGCTCCACTGCCTAAGGGTTTTAATCAGCGGCATATACGCTTCAATCCCATCCTCCACAAGAAACCGAAAAACCTTCTTCTCAGCCCTTGCACGAGTGTAGATGGCGTACCATTTGTGGGGATTTGAAGGGATTAGTGGGTAAGTTGGTTTCAATGTCATTAATTGATTGTTTAGTGAAAGGTGAAAAGTGAAAAGTGAAAGGAAATCACACTTATGCCTAACTTGCCCAGGTGGTGGAATTGGTAGACACGTTGGACTTAAAATCCAATGGCCCGCGAGGGCCGTGCGGGTTCAAGTCCCGCCCTGGGTACAGTTAAAAACCCCTGATTATCAAAAAAATCAGGGGGTTTTTTTATGCTAAGTCGTAGCGTGACTAGAGTGAAGTTTCCAATATTTCACATAATTAAAATATTTTTTTAGTGGAAGGTGTTATTAAACCTCAGATGTCATCTCCCGAAATGGAGATGACATCTGATTCTTAATCCTTGTTTTGATTGAAGTTGGTCTTAAAGGTTTATCGAAGATCCCATACCGAAAGTAGGGAGAAAAAGTTATTCCGAAATCTCCCAAGTAATAACCACCAATAACGCGAAGCTAATAACCATTAATAACTATTTATTAAAAGCATTAATATTTCCAATTGCAAGCAACTTCAATTAAAAGTAAATTCTTTAAATTAACTTAGTTATCTTTACATAAAGTCCTGAACTTTCCTGTATGAAAAAACCAAAGAAAGCAAAGAAACCGGGGAAGGTGAAGTTA